>NZ_CAWPNJ010000013.1:0-188880 GCF_963889195.1 Calothrix sp. FACHB-168 | reverse complement strand
CAACTACTAGTGATGTTAATTACTTGCTGAAGAGCGAATTTTTCCAACTACAGCAACATATCTTGCTGCCTACCTCCGCCCTAAGCTATTTTTCAAGCTAGAAGGCAGAAGGTAAAAGATAAATATAAATCGGCATTTTATGTTTAGTTCTGTCCAAAAACTCAATTACGAATTACGAATTACGAATTACGAATTATGTCTATCTTTTTTCACGAACAGCTTTACCGCAGCAATGCTGTAATGAAAAAGCTGAAGGATTATCCTGTTACTATCTGTGGTGCTGGCGCGTTAGGCGCTAACATTACAGAAAACTTAGCTCGGTCTGGTTTTGATAAACTGACAGTAATAGATTGCGATCGCATTGAGGAACGTAATCTTTCCACTCAACCTTATTACCGTTCCGATGTAGGCGCATTTAAAGCCAAAATTTTAGCAAATAATTTATATCGCGCCATTGGTACTAAAATTGATAGCAAAACAAAAGAGTTGACACCAGCAAATACAAATCAACTCCTCAAAGATAGTCAGCTAGTTATTGATGCTTTTGATAATAGTATCGCCCGTCAAGCAGTCAAAGATTATGCCGCGCAATGTCATATTCCCTGTCTTCATGCTGGACTATCAGCAGATTATGCAGAAGTGATTTGGAATGACGTTTACCGCGTTCCTTCTGATGTCAATGATGATATCTGTGATTATCCCTTAGCGCGAAACTTGGTCATGTTAACCGTTGCTGTGGCTTGTGAAGCGGTGATTTCCTTCATTGCGACAGCAGAACAGCGTAACTTTACCATTACCCTCAAGGATATGACAGTTCAACCTCTAGTGCTGTAGAATACTCTGCTAATCCCGAAATACCGCCGTCACCCTATAAGGGTGCGGCTAATCGAACAAAGCCCACCTTCGTGGGCTAAAGAATTCAGCCCACGGAGGTGGGCTTTGTATAGATAGCCCCAGGCTTCCAGCCTGTGGGCGGTATATCGGGTTGGCGATATTTCCTACTCCCCTAACTTGCAGCTAAATTACCCCATGCTACATAGGGTAACTTCGCCGCAGTCGCCCGAACTTGATCGGCGTTCGCTACCAACTGTCCGCAAGCGTCCCAAGTTCCAGCAGTAAAGGTAGTTCGCGTACCTTCATTGATAGATACTGAAGTCGTGTAATCGCCAATTTGCACTTGTAAAGTTTCCAAATTAATGGTGACAGCAGCTTGAGGATTAGCGGTGACTAATTCCTGTAGCTTTTTGACAGTCGCACTATCAGCAGTTACACAAGGAATACCCATCGCCACGCAGTTACCGAAAAAGATTTCCGCGAAGCTTTCACCAACTAAAGCTTTAATTCCCCATTTTGCTAATGCTTGGGGTGCGTGTTCCCGTGAGGAACCACAGCCAAAGTTGCGGTTAACGATTAAAATACTCGCGCCTTGGTATTGTGGCTGATCGAAGGGATGTTCGCCTTTTAGCGCCGTGCGATCGTCAATAAATGCGCCTTCGCCTAAACCATCAAAGGTAATGGCTTTTAAATAACGCGCTGGAATAATGCGATCGGTATCGATATCATCGCCTATTAAAGGTACACCGCGACCGGAGACTGTTTTAACTTCACTGACCATAAATTTTACCTATTACCTCAAAGGATATCCGAACCGCAGATCAAGACATTCCCAATGACAACATTTCATCACCATGTATAAAAATGGACATTGGGAAACAGTCAACCGTCAACCGTCAACAAATCCCGCACATCTGCGACTTCACCTTTAATCGCCGCAGTCGCCACCATCGCCGGACTCATTAGTAATGTGCGACCGGAAGCTGAACCTTGTCTTCCTTTAAAGTTGCGGTTGGAGGAGGAAGCGCTGATTTGTCTTCCTTGTAGTTTGTCTGGGTTCATGGCTAAACACATAGAACATCCTGGTTCGCGCCATTCAAACCCGGCTGCTTGAAAGATTTTGTCTAATCCTTCGGCTTCGGCTTCTTTTTTGACTCTTTCGGAACCTGGAACTACAAAAGCTTTGACTCCCTCAGCTACATGGCGACCTTGGGCAATTTTCGCCGCTTCCCGTAAGTCGCTAATTCTCCCGTTAGTACAGCTACCAATAAAGCAGACATCAATTTTTGTGCCTTTGATTGGTTGACCGGGAAATAAATCCATGTAACTGTAAGCTTCTTCCGCAACAAAGCGGTCTTCTTCTGGGAGTTCGTCGGGTTTGGGTATGAACTGGTTAACGCCAATACCTTGACCGGGGGTGATTCCCCAGGTAACTGTCGGGGGAATTTCCGCAGCGTCAAATACTACAACATCGTCGTATTCAGCATCAGCATCACTCTTGATGGATTCCCACCAAGCTACTGCTTGATCCCAATCTGCGCCTTTAGGTGCGAAATCTCTACCTTTGAGGTAATCATAAGTAATTTGATCGGGGTTGACGTAGCCACAACGCGCGCCGCCTTCAATCGCCATATTGCAGACAGTCATCCTCTCTTCCATGTTCATTTGCTCAAAGGTGGTACCTGCGAATTCGTAGGCGTAACCTACACCACCTTTTACACCCAATGTGCGGATGATATGCAAAATCACATCTTTAGCGTAAACGCCAGGGTTGAGAGTACCGTTAACTTCGATTTTGCGGACTTTTAATTTAGATAAAGCTAGGGTTTGGGAAGCGAGAACATCACGTACTTGACTAGTACCGATACCAAATGCGATCGCCCCAAATGCACCATGACTAGAAGTATGACTATCACCACAAGCGATCGTCATTCCCGGCTGTGTCAGCCCTTGTTCTGGCGCGATAACGTGAACAATACCTTGACTGCCAGAACCGATATTATAAAAAGTTATGCCATTTTCCTGACAGTTCTGCTCTAGCGCCTGAATCATTTCCTCTGCCATCGTATCGACAAAAGGACGCGCTTGATTATCCGTAGGTACAATGTGATCTACCGTGGCGATCGTGCGTTGGGGAAACAGTACTTTCAAACCCCGTTCCCGTAGCATAGCAAAGGCCTGGGGACTGGTGACTTCATGGATAAGGTGAAGCCCGATGAATAGCTGCGTTAGCCCTGATGGAAGCGTGCCGACGGTATGTAAGCCCCAAACTTTATCGAACAATGTGCCTTTGCTCATACATCTATTCGTTAATTTAACGAGTGAGAGTTTTTATAGTATCAAAAAAGCTATGTCTTTGGGCATGGCACATTGGGTATGGGGTATGGGGCATTGGGCATTGGGCATGGCACATTGGGCATTGGGCATTGGGCATTGGGCATTGGGCATTGGGCATTGGGCATTGGGCATTGGGCATTGGGCATTGGGCATTGGGCAGAGACGCGATGAATCGCGTCTCTACAATTGTCTCCTTTGTCTGCCATCTGCCTTTTCCTCTCAACTACTTAAACGCTTAATAATTTGCGATAAATGTTCAATAAACTCTTCATCAGACCAGTAACCATCATGGCTTTGCGGATTCCACGATTGCCAAAGATTTCCGGAATCAATCTCTATATCTTTATCCACTACTAAATCATAAGAAGGCGATAAAGGTTTTAAAGGCCAGCCTAAAACATCATCTTTATCGTAATAATTAAACCATTTAAAATCAGGATTTGGCTTAGAAATTGCCACAATATCTGCAAATCCTGCTACGAATAAGGGTATATTACAGCCAGTGGTAAACAAATAGCGGAGATATTTCAACTTTAAAAAATCTTCTTGTTCTGGAGGAAATACAGGATAATCGGGGCTACCTTGCTGCCAAATTCCTTTATTTTTCTGACTATCCCAAAGATAATTAGAAATAACTTGGCAACCTAAAGAATGAGCTAAAATAATGATAGGTACATCATTTGTAGAGAATTGATTTCTCGCAATTTTTAAGGAATAAATAATCGATTTTTGAATTTTTTTGTATACACTACCATCATCTGTGGCTCGATGTTCTAAGGCAGATGCATCGCTAAACCCAAATAACATAAATTTGCGCAAATCTTGCCAAGACAGAGGCGCACGTTGACGCATCTTTTCCCAAACGTTATATTGGTACTCTTGCAAATCAGAATGATAGTAAATTGGTTCTAAATGAACTGTAGCCCAAATATCTTTGCCTAAAGCTTTTTCTAGAGATTGTTTGAGAATATGGTAATAGTCTTTCTCCGTTTCTCCCATGCCATGTATGGTGATAAATGCTAATTTTTTAGCCATAGGGAAATTTTGGCAGCGTGTGAGTTTGGTTAGTTTATCAGGAGTTTAGGTAATAGAGGATGTGGGGTGATGGGTCGATTAGCATTAATTTTATTGTTAACTTAACTGAAGCGACAGTAATGACTGTTGGAAATGCACCGCCAAGTGCGCCAAGTACGCCAATGTAGGATAAAAGTATGGGTAAGTTGGTGATGCGTACTCTAGGGAAAGTATTAAGGATTTTATTTCCGTAAAATAAAAATCAGGAAGTAGCAAAAATTGAGATTATGACGCAATCCACAGCAAAACAAACTGCACGTGGAAGGCGAATTTTTCCAGAACGGACTTTATCGCCAGAGGAGCGTATTTTTTAACGAACCACATTCGACGAAGTCGTTCCCGCAGGGTAAGCGCAAAGAACGCGAAGGTAAGAGAATTAAAGGGGTAAGTCGCGTAGGTTGGGTTGAGGAACGTAGACGCGGAGCGGCTTCCCGCAGGGTAACCCAACATTTTCGGCGATTTGTTGGGTTTCACTTCGTTCAACCCAACCTACATTTATCCTTAACTGAAGCGTATTGGATTAAAGGGGTAAGTCGCGAAGGTAGTAAAAGCGATCGCGTCTTGAATCTTCTCCTTTAACTCGTCCTAAATAGCCTGTTAAGGGCGATGATAATTCAATCAGAATGTCATAAAGTTCTCTGGATTCTAATGCTTGAGGGGGATGAGATGTTATGTAAGCTGCATGAATTGCTTCAACTCCAGCACGTTCGTATTGACTAACTTCCAAATAATTTTTTAATATTTTTATAATATGCGATCGCAATTTAATCTGTTTCTCAGCTTTTTCAATATATTCATCAATTTTATAGTCAATTTGCCCAGGTTCTAAATATTGCTGTAATTCAATTAAATTAATTGCACCTGGATATTTGGCTTTGAATTCAACTAGTTTTTGCAGAGTCATGACATTGATAATACTAATTTTAGATATTGCAGCAGATTCTTTGAGGTTTTTTGTGGGTTGACCTGGGCCGATAATCAACCGCACCGCTTGCAGATAATTTTCTTTAAGATGTCTTTTACCAATCCTATCTAATTCTTCTACTGCGCGATCGGGAATGCTTTTACCTGCTTTACACTCGCAAACAAGAGGATAAGGTTTTGAGCAAAATAAATCTAAGCCACCTGCACCACCTTTGTAGTTTTCTTCAACCTTAAATCCTAAAAAATCCAGGCTACGACGTGCGATATTTTCAAAGTCTGTACCAGCTTGATAGTTACTTTTACCCTCGTCTTTTTCAAGACTGCGATCGCCTAATGCTGCAATATCATTTATCCAAGATAAATCAGGATCGGATTGCTTAATTAATTTATTACTACTCCAACCTAAAAATACTTTGATATCATTATCTAATTCTTTAGCAGTTGGATTATTCATACTAAACAAGGCTAATGAACTCTCCAACTCTTCCAATTCAGGATACTGAGGTGGGTCTAAATTTTCTAACTGGCGTTTGCGTTGAGCGAAAGTGCGATCGCTTAATATAGGATTTGCCTCAGAACCAGTCAGAGAAGCAGGTACACTAATAAGTTTTCCTAGTTTGTCTTGAACTAGGTTATTAGCTGATACTTCTTGCGCATCGGGTAATTGATAAACACGCAAGTAAGTTAAGAAAATATATTCCTGTTGTCGGAGAATCTCTTTTAGTCTTTCAGGTGTCCATATTGTTAACTGAGATAAAATATCTAATGGCTTAGTTTCATCTAAAATTTGGCACAGTTCACATTTAGCCCAAGCTTTAATTACAACTTTTTGAGAATTATCTGCATTGAGAGTAGCTGTTTTAGCTATTGGTAATACACCTGAGTGGTAGTATTGCTCAAGTGATAATGAAGTATGTAAAAAATTGGCTGGGTAAAGAGCAAATCTTTGCCCAGGACGAATAAACATGTTGGGCATTGCGGCAATTGTCCGCCCCTGTATTAATGCTTCAATATCAGGGACGGGTAGACACAATGCTGTTGGTAGTGCAAACAGCTGATTCATTATTATTTATCTATAGTGCTAGTTCGACATTATCGGCAGTAGCAACGCTTTGAGGAATACTAAGAGGTAAACCATCATCAGTTAAATTAGTAGGTTCCTGTCCAGATGGATCGCTGAGTATTTCTCGAATTAAAGGGTTATTTATTGCTAGTTGCCTTTGCTCAATAAAGTCAAAAATCTCTTCTTCTGTCAATTCGTAGCTCTCACGGTTATAGTAAACAAATAATATCGCCAATAAAGGTTTAATATCTTGGCTTTGTAAGCTTACCCATTCTCCACCTTGTTCTTGCAAAAGTTTTCTCAAATGATTTCTAGCTAATACTGCATTGGTACTAATTGTTTTTGAACGCACTAAACAACCGCGAGTTATGTTAAACCTTTTGTAATCAATTAATCTTCCTAAAGCAGCACTGATAACATGACGGTCTTGCTGAACTACATCTAGTCCAATTCTCACTGTTCCGTTATTACCAATAATTTTAAAATCCATAAAGCCATTATTTGCTGCACTAGGCTCTATTTCAGAAATTAATTCAATTTTAATTCCCTCTAAAATTTTACCTATTAAACTTTTGAAAGCAAGCCTGAGAGCATCAGCAATTTCCACTTCTTTGTGTATTAATGAAGTTATAGAAGCTTCTACATTTGCTAATTCATTATCAAAATATTCTTGAACTGGCGAATTTTTTTTAGAATCGCCAATAGGTACAAAATTTTCTGCACACCAATTTAAAACTACTCTACTCGTAGGTTTGTCTCTACCCATACTTCTAAGTTTTGTTTCATCAAATGGGTAAAGACTATGAGGAGGATTTATTTGATATTGCTGATAAAAATTTTGTAACCATTTTTGAGTAAGAGCAATAATGTCATCTGCATTGAGATATTTTAAATCTATTGGTTGTCTATTGGCATTTTCGCTGACTAATCTATCAATTGCAGCTTCAGCTTGTGGCAAAAATCTAATTTGGTCATTCCAAGTTTCTGGATACATTGTCAGTAGGAATATACCTTTATTAAGATTATTGTAAAGATCCTTAACTAAACTGCCAATAACTTGTGCTGTTGTTAAGCCATTATCTGCAACATCGGCGTTATCTAATTCATCAAAGCAAAACACAGGAATTTTATAACGACTAGTAATATTAATAATCTGACGCACATTGCGTAATGATTCAGTTTCTCTATCTTCTTTATTTAGATTTGGTAAACCCATCACTCTTGCATCTTCTGGGGTTATTTCTAAACCTGCTAGCCAGCAGTTTGCATAATTAACATGGACTGGAGAAAGTGTCCATAAAATTGCCTGAATAATGTAAGGATTTGTCAGTTCAGGTATTAATGAGTGAACGAGTTTTGCCAATTGTTCAACAAATTTATGTGAGAATTTTCTTAACCAAGTTGGATATTGGGTAATATACTTTTGTGGTGTGTAATCCCATTGCTTGACTTCGTTAATTAAAGCCGCAGCAATTTCTTGCCACTGCATCACATCTTGATTACCAAATGCTCTTAAGCTAGAGGCAACATTTTGGAGAAATTCATATTTAATTTGATTTAAGTTGTCATATTTATTCATGTAAATAAATAAACTATCACCTTCAGTCTGTAAGCGATGGCGAACTCGACTAATAATATGGCTTTTACCTAGCCCTTTTTCTGCTGTAATCGTGATACCTACAGTTGTACGCTGCCCTTGACGAATTTTTTCAACTGCATCAAATACTGCATTAGAAGCATGAGCATTAATTGAGGGTACATCAGGAAAACTCTTACCCCATATTTGCTGGGATTTAACAATAAAATGCCCTGCAAATGGGTTGTGTTTTTTAATCAATTCATCAATATCAGATGTATGGGTAATCATTATGGTGGCAGTAAGATTAATGAGTGAAGAGTCGGAATAAAAATTAAGGTGTTAAAAGCTTGGCGTAGCAGCGTAATCCACTAAGTTCTGTAGTAATGGAATCTTCAATTTTGTCACGTGCATTATCTTCTACAGTTCCGCCCTGAAGTTGGAAAATATCATCGGCTTGCATTTCCAATAGCCAATCATTAAACTCTGTGCGATTTACGCGATCGCCTATTGCTCTCCTCATCCGATAAATTGGCACTAGATGATTAAAGTTGTATTCATAATTCAATTTGTCGTAGACTGCCAACGCCACTGACTTAAACTCTTCGTAAGATGCGATCGCATTTTTTGCACTTTTACCTTTGACTAATGCAGATGTACTATCTACTGCCACATTTATCTGATTAATCCATTTCACCAACGCATTCGCAGCCCAAGTACCAACAATTGTCCCTTCAAACTTAAAATTGCTATCTTTCAAACCCTCACCCAATACCTCTAAACCCTTGGGAGAAGCTAAAGAGTATCCCTTTTTAGAAATAGCGATCGCACCTTGTTTGTGCAATTCCTCAAAGATTCCCTGATACTCTGCTACCTTCTTACCCTTGGGTACAATCCTCTTAGCCAATAAACCTTTTGTTACCTCTTGCTGCGTTCCTCCCAAATCCCACAAAGCTAGCAGCAAACGAGTTTTCGTTGGATTCGCCGCTAAAACACTATGATTTTTCATACCCATGAAATGTAGCCTATTTAACGCACTTACACCATCATAGGTTTATATTTTTTACAATGCCTACTGAGAAAGCATGGAAAAGTTACCTAAACTATCAGACAAATATCAGTATTTTCAACTAAAAATAGACAGTAATCTTGTTTTGAGTCGTATTAATTTGTGCTGGAAAAGTCTTGCGGCTAGATTTGTGGACTTTGAATAGCTTACAGCTTGCAAGTAATTAAAAATCTATGTACTAAATAATAGCGATCGCTTTCCTCTCCCAAAAGCTACTCAGTTAAATCCCAACATATTACTTAAGGATGAATGCGGTTTATTTCAAAGGCAAGATGGAATACTTGCAAAACTGCATCACTATACATAAAAGTGAAACGCTTTACTTGTGCTGTTGTGAATGAGCCAATATTTTTTCTACATCAGGAAAAATCTAGGGAATTCTGATTCTGTATTTTGCAACAGCACGGCTTTAGCAAATGCAGGTAATAAAAAACGATGAACACAACATACAAAGAGCGTAAATTTATTTCGCGTCTGCTGGCTATTTGTCTGTCAGCATTGCTAATAGTACCCGTGCTGACTAGCTGCGGAGGTTCCCGAACTGCGAATGTACCACCACCAGTTGATGATACGGTTGGTAGAACAGTGAGCGATCGCAACACCGCAAACCAACCCGAAGCTAAGAAGGGGCTAGGTACAGGACAGAAAGTGGCAATTTTGGCAGGAGCAGCAGCACTTTACTACCTCTACAACAAGCATCAGAATGCCCAACAAGAAGGGCCTCAAGGTAAATATTACCTTTCTAAAAATGGGCGTGTATACTACCGCGACGCTGAACATCGCGCTCATTGGGTAACTCCACCATCAGAAGGAATCCGCGTCCCTGAATCCGAAGCGCAAAGATACCGCGACTTTCAAGGCTATAACGGGCGCTCTACAGGTAGAGATTTAACTGGTATCTCTGCAACTGAAGCTCCAGCATTTTAGATAATTAGGACTTACCCACCCAACACAAAAACCCCCACAAGGGTGGTCAAAAGTCAATAGTCAATAGTCAAAATTCACGTTTTTGGACTATGGACTATTGACCATTGACAAAAAGCATGAAAAATATCTGACACTGCGTAAGTCCTAACAATTCAAACCTGTGTGTAAGCAAAGCAACTTGAGAGAATAACGCCTGTCACGCAGGTGAAACCACAATATTCACAAAGGAGACAGATCGTGGTAGATGATTTTTTCCGCAGAGCGAGGGATTTGTTCTTAGGAAACAAAGACAATCAAGCTGATGACGAATACCGCGATCGCGATGTCCGTCCAGCCAGTGAAGATCCCTATGGTGACCCCGCAGACCAAGATTTTTACGGAAACGCCATCCCAGCTAGTCAAGACCCCTACGGCGACCCCGCAGACGTTTACGGAAACGCCATTCCCGCCAGCCAAGACCCTTACGGCGATCCGGGAGACTATTACGGAAACGCCATCCCCGCTAGTCAAGACCCCTACGGCGACCCCGCAGACCAGAACATTTACGGTGATGTCCGTCCAGCTAGCGAAGACCCCTATGGCGATCCCGCCGATGACGAATACCGCCGTTAAAGCTAAATAGGATTGTTGAGGCTTCGATAACTTGGTAGATAGCAGATAAGGCAGTAGTTTTCAATCCTACTGCCTTTTTTTTAAAGAAACTCGGCATTTGCGAATAAGCAAATAGTTCTCTTGCTTACCCGATATACCGCCCACAGGCTAGAAGCCTGGGGCTATTAGTACCAAGCCTGCCTTTGCAGGCTTTGTTCAATTAGCCGCACCCTTCTAGGGTAGCGGCGGGATTGGGGGATCAGGGGACTTCCAAAAAATAAATTACCCATATTTCGTAGTGCGAGCATCTTGCTCGCTTTTGAACACCGGCGAGCGTCTCGCTCGCACTACAAATTTATTTATTGGGTATTTAAAAAATTGGAAGTCCCCAGCGAGGGCTATTACTCTGAATCGCCAACTTTATCCTTTTATGCGTAGTATGAGTTTACTAAACTGTGAAATTTCTCCATTTTTGTTGATTAAACGCTCACAGCCGCTAAAATTTCCTGCGCTCGGTCAATATTTTGACGTACAGATTGGGCAGAAAGATGTAAAGCAGCTTTTTCTTCGTCGGTGATGTTTAATTCCAATACTCTCTCAATTCCACCGCAACTCAAGCGACAGGGAACGCCGATGAAGACATCATTTAAGCCGTATTCACCTTGCAGATAAGCGGCTACAGGTAACAATCGCGACTGATTGAGCAATATCGATTCCACCATGACGCTGACAGCAGAAGCGGGAGCAAAAAAAGCACCCCCTGTCTGCATTAATTCGACAATTTCCGCACCGCCATTGCGGGTTCTTTCTACTAAGCGTTCAATGGTAGCTGCATCTAATAATTCTGTAATGGGAATGCCGTTGACGTTAGCATAACGCGGTAAGGGAACCATTAAATCGCCATGACTACCCAATACCATCGCTTTGACATCGGCGGGTAAAACTCCTAATTCTAAAGCTATAAAGGCTTCAAATCGGGCTGAGTCTAACACGCCAGCCATACCCATAACGCGATCGCGTGGTAATCCGCTAGCTTGCCAAGCTAAATAAGTCATCACATCTAAAGGATTGGTGACAACGATTAAAATTGCATTGGGAGAATGAGCGATCGCATTTTTGGCTGCTTCTACTACAATCTTGGCATTGGTTTTGAGTAAATCATCTCTACTCATACCGGGTTTGCGGGGAATACCTGCGGTAATCACGACAATTTCCGAACCCGATGTATGAATATAGTCGTTAGTGCCGATAATTTGACGATTATGGATTTCAATTCCCCTCGCTTCCATTAAATCCAGCGCCAAGCCTTGAGGCATACCTTTGACGATATCTAGCAATACCACATCTGCTAGGTTTTTTTCAGCAATTCTTTGGGCTAGGGTACTACCAACTCTACCAGCACCAATAACAGTCACGCGGGGTAAATGACATACAGCCGGAGATTCAAGATAAGAAGACATATATATAAGCGACTAAATAGTCGGAGATAGTATTCCACCACCTATCTCAACGATAGATGAGTGGTTTGGTTGATAAATTATGAGGAGTTTGTTTTCAGCACAGGAGATGTTTTCCAACAAAGGACAAAAGTCCTGATTAATAGGTTTATAAGTTTTTTATCAGCACAAAGGTGCTTTAAAATCCAGGACTTAAGTCCCGATTACTAGCTGGATCAACCCCAGACTAAAAATTAGTCTGAGGGGAGAGAATTATTTAAATTCTTCTAGTTGATCTACACGTAACCAAATGTTGGGTGTTGGAACTTGGCCAAACTTCACTAAGGCGTAATCCCCTTTGAGATCAACAATTTCGCCTTTGGTGTCAAACAAATAGTTAGGAAAGCGAGTATCGCTAGCTTTTGCTTCTAAGCTGTTTTCTAGCTTTTCTCGAACAGCGCGAACCATATCACCTCTTTTGATTGGCATGAGTTCCCCTCTCGATTTTCTAAATCCTTTTATACAGGATCTTAGCTCGTGCCAATACATAAAGGTTAAAAGCTGGCATTGGTATCTTTAAATATCAAGGTTTAACTTAACTAATGTTGACATTCAGGGCAAAAGTGACTCGAACGCCCTCCTAACCTGATGCGCTGTATCACATTACCACAGACTCGGCAAGGTTCTCCCGTGCGATTGTATACTAGCGCTACACCGCCATAGTTACCATTAACACCTTTAACATTGAGGAAATTACTAAAAGTCGTGCCGCCAGCCGCAATACTCGCTTCTAATACTTGAATTATGGCAGTACGCAAAAGTTTTATTTGCGATCGCTCTAAATTTGTACAAAGAGTTTCTGGTAAGATCCCACTTTTAAACAGTGCTTCATCAGCATAGATATTACCTAATCCTGCCACCACTGATTGATCCAATAAAGCAGTTTTAATCGGACGGCGGCGATTTTGCAGCTTTTGCACCAGATAATCAACTGTAAACTCTGGGGAAAACGGATCTACCGCCAGTTTAGCTAAACCTGTCATTGCAGTTTCTACAGGTACGTTTGGCGGAACCCACCACATTTGCCCAAAGGTACGCTGATCAACAAAGCGCAATTCTTGTTGATCCCCAAAAAATAATCGCACCCGTGTATGCTTGTGTAATGGCTCATCTCGATGCAGCCAGAGTAATTGTCCAGTCATCCGCAAATGTGCCCCCAGGTAGCCGGTATGGGAATGTGGGGAAGGGGGGGACAAGGGGGACAAGGGAGATAATTCGGCTAGGAGATACTTTCCGCGACGATGCCAAGTAGAAATAGTATTTTCTTTAATTCCATGAATAAACTCACCAACAGAAAACGGGTAGGCAATGGTGCGATCGAGCAACACATCTCCACCCGTAATTTCTTTATTTAGGGTCAACTGATTTAGACCCCTGCGTACTGTTTCAACTTCAGGCAGTTCAGGCATTCAAGCTGATTAAGCAATCAAATTGCTATTTGAGGATAGAGGATAACAGAGCAGGAGGTAGTGAACACCTCCAAAATTCCAATGGTTAGCTTGTAACCTGGGAATCCTTCTCTATCATCCCATGAAAAAATCCCCTGATAGCTCAACTGCTTACTTTTTAGCTTTTGCTGCTGGGGGTGGTGCAATCTCTACTAATTCGGTTGGGGAAAAGTTATTGGTGTTAACACCTGAGTAGTTTACTTTCTCAAAACGGACAATCACTGAATACTTGATACCGCTTTGGTCAACAGAAGCTACGGTGCCGACATCTTGAAACCAGTAGGACTCTGGGCGGAGAATACGTACTTTAGAACCACGTTGAACCATGAGTTTTTTCCCTTTTAGTTATGAATTGCCAATAATAACGGCTAATTGATTTCACTCTACAACTAGAAGGACGCAGCCAGAAGCTTTGTTAAGTTATTTTTCTTGTTGGTTAGTTGTTAGTTGTCAGTTGTCAGTTGTCAGTTGTCAGTTGTCCTCCTTGTCTCCCAATGCCCCAATGCCCAATGCCCAATGCCCCAATGCCCAATGCCCAATGCCCAATGCCCCATGCCCAATGCCCAATGCCCAATTCTTAAAAAACTATGAAATACATCTTGACAAAAATCTGACAATGGTTTAATTTCGTGTCGTTCGCAGATAACACTTCAGGAAAACCTCATACTTTATTCAGTACAAACACACTACCCTCGTTCCCTCTACCGATCCTTAGATCGTTATCTAAATAAGTGATATCTAACCATCCTTGTTGTTTATCACTGTTAATCGCAGTATCAATCGCTGTGAATTTGTTACCAGATTCAATTTGTTGGATAAAATTATCTGGCGAATTGTAGCCTAATAACCGTTGCCAACCGATGATACTTCGATTAAATTTGACTTGGACACGACGACCTGAGACTGGCTCGAATTTGGCTGCAACGCTGACTAAACCTTCTAAAAAAGGTAAGCCATAAATCTCGGCTATATTGTAAACGCTAGTATTTTCTACGCGAATGTACTGGTAAATTTGTCCCAGTTTAAAAAAGGGTAATCGATCCAGATTTAATAGAGCTTTGCTTGTGGTGTATATTAATCGCCAGTTACCATCAAGCAATTCAGGAGCTTCTACAGGTCGTGGTGTGGGGTTGAAATCTTCTAAAGTGGCGATCGCTGCTAAGATAGCTTGTTTCTGTTGGTCACCAGCAAGTAAACCGCGATTAGTGCCTGCGATCGCATCTAAGAGAGCCGATTTTCCCAGCATCGTCAATTACCTCAAAAACATCAGGATGAAATTCAGTATCAAACATATAAAAATATCGAATGTATTCGGTCTTCCTAGATCGTCAATCAGGTTCCGTCATCTGTCAGAAAGTCATTAAATAAATGTCTTTTGATAGATTTACGGATTCATCAACTCTTGAGTTGAATTAATAACTAAATTAACTCATATCCAGTGATAGACTCTTATTGTCTAGCTACTTGACTTTCTCGTTTCTCAGACCATTATGTTGAACTCTCCATTACGTGAAGAACCTCGCAATCAGCGAGCTGCTGTGATTCCTTTAAAACAAGAGACCTCTCTTTTAGACTGGTTGCAAGCGAGCGGTCGGATTATCGCGAGAGACGTTCACGAACCTGATTTTCTCGAAGATGAAGAAGAAATATCAGAGTTTCTCGGTGGAGAAGATGGTATCGGTGATTACGATCTTGATGACGACGATGATATAGCTATTGCCGATGACTAGCCTAATTATGGCTGAGAATTTTGTGGCTTATATCGTCACTATTGTTCAGCTTTGTAAGTGTGGAGTGAAGGGAAATTTCCGTGGACGCTAAACTATCTCCTGACCAAGGGTTAAACTTTTCTGGAATCGGTATCGCTTCTTGTTTGGCTATCGGGCTAGGCGGGGGAGCATTGATTTTAGATTCAATGGGTAATAGATTGCCTTGGCAGGGTATGTCTTTAACCCTGCCCCTATTATTGTGTGCATTAATAACAGCAGCTTTGGGCTTTTGGGTAATCCCTCTGCTACAAGCACTCAAAACTGGGCAAATTATCCGTGAAGATGGCCCCCAAGCCCATCTCAAAAAAGCAGGTACACCCACAATGGGGGGAATATTCTTTATTCCTGTTGCGGTAGTAGTTGCTTGCATCTTGTCTAATTTTGCTAAAGAAGTGGTAGCTGTTTCTGCATTGACACTCAGCTATGGGTTTATTGGCTGGTTAGATGACTGGCAAATTTTACGCCGCAAATCAAATAAGGGTATATCTCCTCGGACGAAACTAGCTTTGCAAATTGGTTTTGCAGTTTTGTTTTGTGTGTGGCTGATGTTCAATCAACCGACTGGAATCACAAATATTGCTTTACCCTTGGTTAGTGTTTCCATTCCTTTAGGATTTCTCTTTTGGCCTTTAGCAGGTTTTGCTTTAGTCGCAGAAAGTAATGCAACCAACCTGACTGATGGTATTGACGGTTTAGCAGGTGGAACTGTTGCGATCGCACTTTTAGCACTCGCTGCTGTAGTTGCACCCACCGCACCAGGACTCATGGTTTTCTGTGCTGCATTAAGCGGCGCTTGTTTAGGTTTCTTAGCCCATAACCGCAACCCAGCCCGTGTTTTTATGGGAGATACCGGTTCCCTGGCTTTAGGGGGCGCTCTAGCGGCTGTAGCATTGTTAACTAACAGCTTAGTGGTACTGTTTATTCTCAGTGGTATCTTCTTCGTCGAAACCCTCTCTGTAATGGCGCAAGTAAGTTACTACAAAGCCACCAAAGGCCCCGATGGTAAAGGTAAGCGACTGTTGAAAATGGCACCTTTACACCATCACCTAGAACTCACGGGTTGGTCAGAATTGCAAGTGGTCGCAGTATTTTATTTAATCGCCGCAATCTTAGCTACAATCACGATGGCGATCGCTTAATTCGCAACTTGTTTAACAAAATCATTTGAAATAAAAATCAACCCTCCCCACATCACAGTGGGGTTTTTTGTTTTGGGGCATTGGGCATTGGGCATTGGGCATTGGGCATGGGGCATTGGGCATGGGGCATTGGGCATGGGGCATTGGGCACAGACGCGATGAATCGCGTCTCTACAATTGTCCTCCTTCCGTTCCCTTCCCTTATCCTCTCATTTGTTTGACTAAATGAACTAGTTCTGGTAAAATAAGCTTTTCCATTCCCAGCCGGACTGCATTACTGGAACCTGGAAGGGAGAAGATTAATTGATTTTGGTAAATACCAGCAACAGCGCGAGATGCGATCGCTCGCGAACCGATTTCTTGATAACTGAGAAACCGAAACAATTCTCCAAATCCGGGTAAGGTTTTCTCTAATAATTTCTCAATAGCATCAAATGTGGTATCTCTGGGCGCAATGCCTGTGCCACCGTTGAAAATCACCACATCTAAATTTGGACTTTCACCCAGCAGTTTTATCTGTGCTTGAATTTGTGCTGGCTCATCTTTAATAATTTTGTGAGCTAATACAGCATGATTGGCGGCTACAAGTAATTCCTTAATTAACTGACCGCTTTTATCTGTTTCTAAAGAACGTGTATCGCTAACAGTAACAACAGCACAATTTACCGCGATTCCCACTGAATCTGGATGAGGTTGTTGTGTCATAAATTTAAGTTTTGCAGGAGAAGTTATTAGTCCTTAGTCTTTAGTTAATGACTAATGTATGAGCGGGTTCACAGATATCCTCAAATATCCATAACGATCTCACATAAACCCGCCCCTACTAATTACTAATTAAGATTTACTCAATCCTAGACCGTTTTCTTCAGCGTAACGCTCCATGAAGCGCATAAAGCGATCCCATTCTTCAACAGATTTCATCAGGTATATTGCTTCTAATACTTCTGGCTTCCCGTTAACAAATTTAGCCTTCACTTCACGAGTAACGATTTCGCCTTCTTCGTCAATCAGGTACATCCCGGTGATATCTTCGGTAGTGGTTTGAGCTAAAGCTTTGGGATTTACAAAGATAAATGTTGCAGTACTACTTTCACCACTACGCGATCGCGTTAAGCGGACATCAGGTACTACATCTTCGTCTATACCTCTAGAAAATTGGATTTTCGCCATGATGAGTGAACTTAAAGTTTTGTAATGATTAATATATTATTCTCTCATCATTTGCGAACCAAGCAATCTTTACTATTACGGAGATTCTGGCATTACGGATAAACACTTAACTAGCTTCTCTTTCTAGTATTAAAGTTACCGGGCCATCATTTTCAATGCTAACTTGCATCATCGCGCCAAATTCGCCAGTCTCAACTTTTAAATTACTGGTACGTAACTTGGTAACAAATTTTTCATATAAAGCTTGAGCTAAGGAGGGAATAGCCGACCGATCAAAAGACGGACGGCGACCTTTGCGACAATCACCATAAAGCGTAAACTGGCTAATTACCAGTAATTCGCCACCAATTTCTTGCACAGATTTTTGCCAGCGATCTCCTCCGTTTTCATCGGGAAACAACCGCAATTCCAAACATTTGCGCACCATCCAGTCGAGTTCCGCATCGGTATCAGTATCAGCAATCCCTACAAGTAAGTTGAGTCCCCGACCAATTTTGCCGATAATTTCCCCATTAACAGTTACTTGAGATGATTTAACTCTTTGGATAATAACGCGCATGTAAAGATAATAAATTGCAAAATAAGAATAAAAATAACAATATTCAAACTAGTCGTTGAAATTGTTCTAACTCATTTAAATTTGGTTTTGGTTGACTGTTCATATTTCTAACCTCGTTAATTACAGCAGATTACTAGTGCTGCATGGCGTAAATAACCATACCATTTTATAAATTCATTTTGATAATCTAGAGTAGTGCGAGCATCTTGCTCGCTGACAAACGCGAGCAAGATGCTCGCACTACAATGGTATGCTCATTTCCGCCGACCTGTACTAGTTGGTGAGGTACAAATGATCTTTGATTGTAGGGGCACTGGCACTGCCATGCCCCGAAGCGCGTACCTCATTTACCTGAAATATGCTGTATTAGTAGGCTGAACATTGCCCAGCCTACAAAATGTGATTTATCATCTTTCATTTTCACTAGTCAATTTCATCACAAATGACTAATGACTAATGACTAATGACAAATCACCAATCCCTATTTCCCAAAACCTTTACCCCGACTCACCGAAGGAAGACAAACACAATTTTCTAGTTGATGGAACAAAGCTTCTTTATCTAAATTTTGACCAATCAAAACTAGCTGGTTCTTAGGTTCACCTTTCCATTCATCATCATCCATTGTGAAGCGCTTGCCACACAAGTGGAAAATATGACGTTTGGGACTTTCTTCAAACCACATAATCCCCTTAGCACGAAAGACATCGGTGGGTAGTTGGTTATCTAAGAAATATTGGAATTTTCTAATAGAAAATGGCTTGTCACTTTGGAAGGACAAGGAAGTAAATCCATCATTTTCTAAATGGTCGGAATGATGGTGGTGATGCTCATGATCGTGGTCATGATCGTGATGGTCATGACCGCAAGTAGAATGATCGTGGTCGTGGTCGTGACCGCAGGTAGAATGGTCATGATCGTGGTCATGATCGTGATGAGCATGAGCATGATCGTGGTCATGATCGTGATGCTCATGTTCATCTTCTACAGTATCAAAATACTTATCAGACTCAAACAAACCAACGCTAAGAATTAGGGGAAGTGGAACGTCTGAACGAGTGGTGCGGAGAATTCGCGCATCTTCTTTGACTTCACCAATTTTTCTTTCTAATTCATTTAAAGCAGTCTCATTAACTAAATCTACTTTATTGAGAATAATCACATCACCATAGGCAATCTGACTATATGCTGCTTGAGAATTAAATAAATCTAGGCTGTAATTTGCCGCATCTACTACGGTAATAATTGAATCTAAACGAGTTAAATCTCGTAATTCTGTACCGAGAAATGTTAAAGCAACTGGCAATGGATCTGCTAGTCCAGTTGTTTCTACAACTAAATAATCTAATTTTTCTTCTCGTTCTAGAACTTTGTAAACGGCATCAACTAAATCACTGTTAATTGTGCAACAAATACAACCATTACTTAATTCCACCATGTTTTCATCGGTGGAAACAATTAATTCGTTATCGATGCCAATTTCACCAAATTCATTAACTAAAACAGCCGTTTTTAATCCTTGCTGATTAGTCAGGATATGATTAAGTAATGTAGTTTTACCACTACCAAGGAAACCTGTAATAATTGTGACAGGTATACCTTGTTTTGGCGCATCCATTGCTTGAGATTCAGGAGTAACTGCTGATTGCATAGCGCTCTAATCAAAACAAAAATAAAGTCAAAAAGGTAGGAGTGTAGCGCAACGAGTCCAGAAAAAACTAGCATAGGGATGCTGGACTCTCATCCCTGGTGCTTTACCCTATTATTACGTATCTATCTATTTCTCAATTACTGAATGTAGCTGTCTTTGCTTTAATGTTGCATATAGATAGATCGCTAAGATGTTTAGCACATAATGGTTTTTCCATTCTGAATCTTGAATAACTGAATTTTAAACTGCTTATGACCCTAACCCTTTACAATACCCTCACCCGTCGTCAGGAAACCTTTACAACCGTAGAACCAGGCAAGGTTAAGATGTATTACTGCGGCGTGACGGTATATGACTATTGCCATTTGGGTCATGCTAGAGCTTGTATTGTTTGGGATGTAGTCCGGCGATACCTCCAGTTTAGCGGCTATGAAGTGCGCTATATCCAAAATTTTACCGATATTGATGACAAAATTTTAAATCGAGCTAGGCAAGAACGTTCCTCAATGGAAGCTGTAGCCGATCGCTTTATTAAAGCCTACTTTGAGGATATGGCTAGATTGGGCATAAAAGAAGCTGATGAGTATCCCCGCGCTACCCATACGATGAATGGGATTCAACGGCTAATTCACGATTTAGAAAATAAAGGCTATGCTTACCCCGCCGATGGTGATGTTTATTATGCTGTGCGGCAGTTTTCTGATTATGGTAAGCTTTCTGGGCGAAAATTAGACGATTTGCAAGCTGGTGCCAGCGATCGCGTTAATATCGAAGATCCAGAATATCAAAAGAAAAAAGACCCCTTTGATTTTGCTTTATGGAAAGCCGCTAAACCAGGGGAACCCGCTTGGGAATCACCTTGGGGTTCAGGGCGTCCCGGCTGGCATATAGAATGTTCTGCAATGGTACGCGATCGCCTGGGCGATACCATAGATATTCACGCTGGTGGTGCTGACTTAATTTTCCCCCACCATGAAAACGAAATCGCCCAATCAGAAGCGGTAACAGGTAAGCCTTTAGCTACCTACTGGCTGCACAACGGCATGGTGAAAGTAGATGGTGAAAAAATGTCCAAATCTTTGGGTAACTTTACCACCATTCGCGACCTCTTAGATCGAGATGTAGAACCAATGGCGGTGCGGTTATTTGTGCTGCAAGCCCAATATCGCAAACCCATCGACTTTACCGACGAAGCGATCGCCGCCGCTACTAATGGCTGGCATACTTTGAAAGAAGGATTGCTATTTGGTGATGAATACGGCGAACAACTGGGATGGGAAGTCAACAACGCCGGAAGTACAACAGAAATCTCCCCAGAATATGTCAACCGTTTCCGAGAAGCCGTAGACGATGATTTTAACTTCCCTGGCGGTTTAGCAATCATCTTTGAATTAGCCAAAGAACTGCGGCGCGAGGGAAATATTATTGTCCATGAAGGGAAAACTGCAACACCTGCTGAAGACTTACGCCAACAATGGGAAACCCTGATTACCTTAGCGGGAGTTTTAGGCTTAGAAACCAAACCAGAAGCCGCAAAACCTGCAAATAATGGTTTAAGCGATGCAGAAATAGAAGATTTGATTGCACAACGCCAAGCAGCCAGAAAAGCCAAAAACTTTGCAGAAGGCGATCGCATCCGGAATGAACTCCAAGCACAAGGTATTACTCTAATTGATAGTAAGGATGGCACACGCTGGCACAGGAGTTAACTACTAAGTTTTGGGAGAAACTAATGAGTTAATCAAAATAATTGCCGCAATAGGGGACTTACAAAAAATAAATTACCCAAATTCCGTAGTGCGAGCAGCGTTCGACTGAGCGCTCACGCCGAAGTCTTGCTCGCTTTTGAACACCAGCGAGCAAGATGCTCGCACTACAAATTGATTGGGTATTGAAAAAATTGGATGTCCCTAGTCGTCAAAACAAAGCAAAATCGTCAACAATAACTTCTTCATTTTGAATTTTGAATACTTCGAGTGAGCTTCAGTACAAGTTTTGAATTTAGAATTGAAATTATGTTTTCTGAATTAACAAACGCGATCGCGAATATCAATATTCCTGCTGATTGGGTTGGTATTCGAGTTGTCAAAGAAACAGCCGTTAACCGTCATGTCCGTGATGGCTTACCCCAAGCTAATGGCAAATACTCCACCAAAGGAGCAATGCTAGAAGTATTGGTAAATGGCTGTTTGGGTTATGCAGCTACCAATTATTTAGACATTGCCAGCTTACAAGCTGCCGCCGAAATAGCGTATAAACAGGCACTTGTTGCTAGTGAATGGCGAATCTATGATTTCCGGGAAACTCAGCGTCCTAAAGTTGTGGGTGAATATCACTCACCATTTGTCAAACCATTAGATGCCCTTACCCCCAGAGAAATCAACGATTTACTCGTGCGGATTTGCCAAACCCTCAAAGTTAGCGACAAAATTGTCCAAACTACAGCCAGCTTTAGCAGCAACGAAAAAGAGACATGGTTTGTCAGTAGTAATGGCTCCCAAGTATACCAAAAGTTTCTCTCTGTTGGCGCACATTACGGAGCTACAGCCCAAGATGGCGCGATCGTCCAGCAGCGTACTAACAACGGCTGGCACGCAAACTGTTATCAAGGCGGATTGGAACTGTTAAAACAAGATGGACTATGGGATCGGGTGCAGCAAGTTGGAGAACAAGCAGTAGAACTCTTGACAGCCGACGAATGCCCAACAACCCGCACCAATTTAGTCCTAGCACCAGACCAAATGATGCTGCAAATCCATGAAAGCGTCGGGCATCCCCTAGAAATTGACCGAATTTTGGGAGATGAGCGGAACTACGCCGGCGGTAGCTTTGTCACAAAGAGCGATTTTGGCAACCTAATTTACGGTTCGCCACTGATGAACATTACCTTTGACCCCACCGTACCCGGTGAATTTGCCAGCTATAACTTTGACGATACTGGCGCAGTAGCCACCAGAGAATATGTAATTAAAGGCGGCGTACTTCAGAGAGGTTTAGGCAGCCTAGAAAGCCAAGCCAGGGCGGGAATAGCAGGCGTAGCTTGTGCCCGTGCTTCCTCATGGAATCGCCCCCCAATAGATCGCATGGCTAACTTAAATTTAGAGCCAGGAAACGCCACCTTTGAGGAAATTATCGCCGGGGTGGAAAATGGTGTTTACATGGAATCAAACCGTTCCTGGTCAATAGACGATCGCCGTTATAAATTTCAGTTTGGTTGCGAGTATGCCAAATTAATTGAAAACGGCAAACTCACCAAAACCCTGCGTAACCCCAACTATCGCGCCACCACTCCCGAATTTTGGCAAAGTTTAACCAAAGTTGGTAATAATTCCAATTGGCAAATATATGGTACACCTTACTGCGGTAAAGGCGAACCAAATCAAGCTATTTGGGTAGGACATGGTTCACCAGTTTGTCTATTTGCTAATGTCGAAGTATTTGGTGGTGGAAGTTAAATAGTTATTAGTCATTAGCCAGAGACGCGATGAATCGCGTCTGTACAATTGTCTTCTTTATTCTCCTTGTCCCCCTGCTCCCTGCTCCCCTGCTCTTTAATACCCCCTGCTCATGAAAATTGACGAATTATCTACATTAGAAACTAGCTTTAACCAGTTAATTGAAACTCTCCTTGTCAAGAAAACGGCAACTGAAGAATTCACTGTTAAACTTAACAGCGAACGCAGTCAATTTACCAGGTTTAATCAGGCAAAAGTCCGCCAAACTGGTTATGTTGCTGATGGTTGGGTTGAACTAACTTTAATGGAAGAGCAACGTACTAGTATGCGTCAGTTTCCTTTTACTGGAAATTGGCAGATTGATTGGCAGACAGCATACACAGCTTTACAAGAATTACGGGAAGAAATTCGCTTTTTACCTATCGATCCCTATCTAGTTTTACCATCAGGAAATAATAGTAGTAGAGAAATACATTCTGGCAAATTGTTAGCTAATGAAGCGGTAGTACCTACAATTCTAGAATTAGTTGCTGACCTGGATTTTACAGGGATATACGCCGGGGGTGTAGTGATTCAAGCTTACGGCGATTCCCAAGGACAAAAACATTGGTTTGCTACCGATACATTTACCTTAGATTATTCTCTGTTTAAACCATCAGGGCAAGCAGTTAAAGGTACTTTTGCAGGTAGTAACTGGGATGAATCTGCTTATATAAAGAGAATTCAAGAAGATAAAAAACAATTAGAATTACTTTCTTTAACTACAAAGGAAATACCTAGAGGCAATTATAAAACTTATTTCGCACCTGCCGCAGTTGCCGATTTAGTAAATATGCTTTCTTGGGGGGGTGTGAGTGAAGCCGATATCCAACAAGGAAATAGTTCATTAGCTGCATTATGCCGTGAAGAAAAATTACTTTCCCCTAAGTTTAATTTAAAAGAAAACTTTCAGCTAGGGTTAGTGCCGCGATTTAATGAATTAGGAGAAATGGCAGCACCAGAGTTACCTATAATTGCCAAAGGATATTTAATCAATAGTTTAGTTAACTCTCGGACTGCAAAAGAATATCAAAAAACGGCAAACGGTGCGAATAGTTATGAAAGCTTACGCGCGCTTGAAGTCAGTCCGGGTAATTTAGCTTTTGAGCAGATTTTACCGAGTTTAGATACAGGCTTATATGTGTCGAATTTACATTATTTGAATTGGAGCGATCGCCCTACGGGTAGAATTACAGGTATGACCCGTTATGCTTGCTTTTGGGTAGAGAAAGGCGAAATTATTGCTCCTATTGAAAACCTGCGTTTTGATGAAAGTCTCTATCGCTTTTGGGGAGATAATTTAGTAGATTTGACTAATTTTCAAGAATTTATCCCTGAAGTTGGAACTTACGAAAACCGTCAACTTGGAGGTAGCCTTGTTCCCGGAATGTTGGTAAAAGATTTTACATATACTCTGTAACTAACTAACAGCACAAAGCACAATTCAAACTTCAAGCAGAGCTAGGCTTTTAAGTCTGTCAATAGTCAACAGTCAACAGCCATAGCAAAAAATAATAGGGAACATTATAAAGTTTGGTAATACAACCTGATTATCAAAATTAGTAATTTCACAGTAGCTGGGATGGAATTAAACCACAACTGTATTACCTACCATCGTAATTAAGAAATTAATTGCATAATCCCCGCCTTTGTGAATTTTGCTTAATTGACAACCATTAGCCATGATAATTTCTATCGCTTCATGGCCTGATTGTTGATGCTCTTTTTCGACTGCATCATGGATAATAAAATACTCTGATTGCAATACATCTATTTCTGGTATATCTACAGCTATAAAAGATTGCTTGAGTAAATGTAAAATATCGTATGCAGGAGCTTCTAAGCCGACAATAAATCCAATCGCTTCATCCTGACTCATCTGGGATAAATGGCTGATGGTGTGTTCAAAAAATTGTGCTAAAAATGGATCTACCTTTTGAGTAATAAGTTGAGCATTAGGAGATTGATTAATTAATTCCAGCAGTAATTTGCTATGAATTTTACTTTTGTTTCCAGAACCACATTCACCGTAAGCTATTTCTGCTAACAAATATTGGATATCTGGGATATGTATTCTAGCTAATGCGGCTCCATGTAAGCGCACAACTTGACTCGAAAGATATGACCATCGGCGTAAAAATGTGACTGCATCTTGAATCCCTGGTTCTACAACTTGCTTGCGGAATTCCAAGCGAAGAACATCTTCAATATTTTCTATTGACAGTAACATAGATACTCCAAATATATGTGTTGACTTACCAAGCAGCATATCCAGGATTTTTCGCCTGAACACAACTAAAATATAATCAACTAGACACATGTTTACCAATGGTGTCATTACTTATTTAATACGAGTATTTGATAAAGAATTTCTGGGTTATATCCAACAAATTTAAAGCTTAAATAAAATATTTTTGTCAGTAATGAAGATATATATTATGCTGGATTTCTCGTCTCTATGATTCTGCTTAACACTTTTGAAAATACTTGCGTCAGCAGTTTTGAGGTACAGAGGAAGAGTAGGAACTAAAAAATCAGCATTTTTGATTTTGAGTATTACTGAATTTCTCCAATCAGCAAATACTAATGCTATAGATAGATTAGACATTTAATACAGAAATTAATTTTTGCATCACAATAGCGTGTGAATAATATATTCATCAAGATTTTTGATGATATATATAAGAACTAAAAATATTCCTTACAAAAATTAACATGATTTTTCGCATAAACTCTGCAATACTTTGAGCAAAAATTATCCTCATTGCATAATTTTTTACTACGAATGCAACCAAACTCAGAAAAATCATGAAACAAATTATCAAAAGCAGATTGAGCAAAGTTCCTATACGCACAATTTTAATTGTTCCTTTTGTCATCCAAATCTGCGTCACTGTGGGATTAGTAGGATATTTTTCCTTTAGAAATGGACAAAGAACAGTTAATGATTTAGTTATTAAATTACAAAATGAAGTGAATTCTAAGGTGTTTTTACATCTCGATTCTTACCTCAAAGACCCGGTAAAGTTAAATCAAATTAACGCTGATCTAATCAAATCTGGAGTTTTAGATTATCAAAATTCGGATAAATTAGAAAAATATTTTTATGCCCAAATTAAAAATTCTAATATTAGCTATATAAATTTTGGTCATGCACAGGGTAAATTCACGGGGATTCTCAAAGAAAAAAAGGATAAAAATCTAGTTAATTTCAATCTAGAAGTTTTCAATGCTGCATCTGATAAAAAAATGTATGTTTATAACCTAAAACCTGATGGTTCTAGGGACAATATATTAGAAGTTCGCGATATCAATCCTTTATTAGATCCCTGGTATACGGATGCAGTGAAAGCTGGTAAACCAATTTGGAGCCAGATTTACCAATGGCAGAACTTAGGAATTATATCTATTTCTTACAGCTATCCAGTATATAACCAACAAAATCGTTTAGTTGGTGTGTTAGGCACAGATTTAAAGCTGTCTTCAATTGGCAATTTTTTAAAAAATATCAATATTAGCCCCAATGGTAGAGTATTTATTTTAGAACGTAATGGATTTCTAGTAGCTAATTCTAATATTCAACCGCCATTCAAGTATGAAAAGGGCAAGATTCTCAGATTAAAAGCAGAAGAAAGTGATGACGATTTAATCAAAGCTACAGCCCAATATTTAAAAGCTAACTTTGATTTTTACAACATCAAAGGAGAGGAACATCTACAATTTGTAGTCAATAGAGAAATAATTTTTGTCAAAGTTGCTCCTTGGAAAGATAAATTTGGTTTGAATTGGCTGGTGGTAGAGTCAGTTCCCGCAGCAGATTTTATGGGGCAAATTTATGAAAATAATCGGAATACGCTGATTTTATCATTGTTAGCTTTATTAATATCTATAGGAGTTGGAATTCTTACGGCTCGCTGGATTACTAAGCCAATTATTAAGCTGAAAGATGCCGCAACTGCTTTTGCTAATGGGGAATTTGGGCAAACAATTCCTACACAGAGAAAGGACGAACTAGGTATTTTAACCATAGCTTTTAATAGTATGGCTGGGCAATTGCAAAACGCTTTTGCAACTTTGCAAAAAACTAATTTGTTATTAGAACAGCGAGTTGAAGAACGAACTGCTGAACTCAAAGAAGCTAAAGAAATGGCTGATGCAGCTAATGCAGCTAAGAGTGACTTTCTAGCCAATATGAGCCATGAATTAAGAACTCCCCTCAATGGTATTTTGGGTTACGCGCAAATTTTGCAGCGAGACAAGAAATCTACAGCTAAACAATTAGATGCTTTCAATATTATTTATCAATGTGGTTCTCATTTATTAACATTAATTAATGATATTTTAGACCTTTCTAAAATAGAAGCGCGGAAGTTAGAACTGGTAAATCAAGATTTTCAATTTAATAGCTTTCTCAACAGTATTGTAGAAATTTGTCGCATTCGTGCGGAACAAAAGGATATTGAATTTAGTTATGAAGCCGTGAATAAATTGCCGCAGTTTATCCATACTGATGAAAAACGCTTAAGGCAAGTATTAATTAATTTGTTGGGTAATGCTATCAAGTTTACCGATCGCGGTAGTGTTTTACTGAGGATCAGTGTTATAAATGAATCAATTCAGGGTAAGTATTGTCTCCGCTTTGAAGTCACAGATACGGGAGTAGGGATGACACCAGAGCAATTAGACAAAATTTTTATACCTTTTGAGCAAGTTGGCGATCGCCAGCGAATGGCTGAGGGTACGGGGTTAGGATTGGCAATTAGTCAGCAGATTGTGGAATTGATGGGTAGTCAAATCCAAGTCAAAAGTACTTTGGGGGAGGGTAGCACCTTTTGGTTTGATGTAGATGTGGTTACGGCTGCTGAGTGGCGAGAAATTCAGCCGCAAACCTCTACTGAAAATATTATTGGTTATGAAGGCAAACGACGACAAATTTTGATAGTTGACGATCGCTGGGAAAATCGCTCTGTAATCTCCCATTTATTAGGATTACTAGATTTTGAATTAATTGAAGCCAGTAACGGTGCGGAAGGATTAGACAAAGCTATGATACACAAACCAGACTGTATCATTACTGACTTGTTAATGCCTGTGATGGATGGATTAGAAATGGTAGCAAAATTGCGATCGCTTCCCCAATTTCAACACACTATCATTATTGCTGCTTCTGCCAGCGTCTTTGATTTTAACCGCCAACAAAGCCAAACTGCAGGTTGCAATGGCTTTCTACCCAAACCAATACAATCGGATGAGTTGCTGTCACAGTTGAGCGTTCACTTGGGTTTAACCTGGATTCGCGAAGCCGAGACTGTGCCGAGTGTTGTCAATGATACTGCGAATCAGGCGATCGCTTTAGTCTTACCGGATATTCAAGAATTAGAAAATCTGCAATTAGCAGCACGCATGGGTGATATTGACACCCTAGAACAAGCAGCACAGCACCTAATTCAATTAGATCGACGCTACGAGCCTTTTGCCGCGCAATTACTACAACTGCTACAGGAGATGAACGAAAGCGCGATCGTTAAATTTATTCAACAGGCAATAGCGGAGGTTAAATCGTGAATTCAACTCAACCCAACCAAATTTTGATTGTCGATGACAATCCTACTAATATTAAAGTTTTATTTGATTGTTTAAAATCAGCAGGATATCGAGTCTTTATTGCCCAAAGTGGCGAGAGTGCTTTAGAAAAATTGGCGGTAATGACTCCAGATTTAATTTTATTAGATGTCATGATGCCAGGAATTGATGGTTTTGAAACCTGCCAACGGCTGAAAAATCTACCTAACAATGAAAATATCCCTGTAATTTTCATGACGGCTTTAAATGAAACAGAACATAAAGTTAAAGCTTTTTCTTTAGGTGCAGTTGACTATATTACTAAACCATTTCAACAAGAAGAAGTTTTAGCAAGAGTCAACGTACATTTACAACTGTGTAACCTGAATCAAGAATTACGCAGTATGAATGAACAATTAGAAAAAAGGGTAGCTCAAAGAACGGCTAGACTGAGTTATACCCTGGAGCAAATGCAAGTTATGCAACTGCAACTAATCCAAAATGAAAAAATGTCAGCCTTGGGTAATTTAGTTGCTGGAGTAGCACATGAAATTAATAATCCCATTAGTTTTGTAGCTGGTAATATTTTTCCTGCTCAAGAATACCTCAAGGATTTATTTAAACTGATTGCTTTGTATCAACAAGAATGTCCCCAACCGAGTCCGGTAATTCAAAAAACCATTAAATCTATTGATTTAGAATATATCAAAAAAGATTTTCCCGAACTGCTCAATTCAATGGAAATTGGCATTGAACGGATTACTAATATTAGTCATAGTTTACGCAGCTTTGCTCGTAGTGATACAGCAAAAAAGCAACTATTTGATATCCATGAAGGGTTAGATAGCACGCTGTTAATTCTCAAGCATCGCTTAAAAGCTAATGAGGAGCGTCCGGAAATTGAAGTTATTAAAAATTATGGCGAAATACCGTTAATTGAATGTTTACAAAGTCCCGTAAATCAAGTTTTCATGAATATTCTCGCTAATGCCATTGATGCTTTAGAAGAGGCAAATCAAGGCAGAAGCTTTGCCGAAATTAAAGCTAAACCAAATTGCATTACTGTGACTACAAATCTCAGTCTGGATGAGCAATATGCAATAATTTCTATTAAAGATAATGGCACGGGTATGCCACAACATATTAAGAAACAAATTTTTGAATATCTTTATACAACTAAAGCTGCTGGAAAAGGTACGGGATTAGGTTTAGCAATCTCCTATAAAATTATTGTTGATGAACATCAGGGAAAAATTGAAGTAAATTCTCAACCTGGTGCATGGTCAGAGTTTATAATTACTATTCCAGTTATGGCAAGTAAAGGAGTGAGCTAAGTAGGTTGCCGGGATTTAAAGATAACTGTCATTTGTTATTTGTCATTCGTCATTGGTAATACCAATTTAAATGATTTTTCGGACTATCAATATAGTCTAAAAACCCAACCAAACCCCGGTAATATTGGGTTTCGTTCCTCAACCCAACCTACAATTTATCTACAATTTATCCTTAACTGAACTGTATTGCAATTTAAATGCTTTCTGTGGTGCATCAATAATTATAGAGGGCATGGCAGTGCCATGCCCCTACCACCCGCATTCTTTTTGTTTATTGGTATAAGAATTCAATTCTAGGGACTTACTTAATAGTTAATAAATAAAGTAGAGGTGCAATGAGTAAACTTGGTAGTAAAGAAGCGACTCTGATTTGGGTGATTACCAATAAGTTTAATCCCAATCCGAGAATTGTTAAGCCACCTACACCTGTAATTAATAACAAGCAGGGATGATTGGTTGGGTTGGGTAAAACTTGGATTAACAATCCAGCGATGAGGGAGACGGTACCTTGATATAACAGCAGGATGATGGCAGAAAATCCTACGCCGATACCATAGCTGCTACTAAGTGCGATCGCGCTGATGCCATCCATTGTGGCTTTGAGCATTAATATAGTGTTATTCCCGGTTAAACCATTGTTAAAACTGCCAATTAAAGCCATTGGCCCGACACAAAATAATAAACTACTAGCAACAAAACCATCTGTAAAATTGTCGCTTGCGGGAAAAAGTGCTTTAATGAAGTCGCCTAAAGAATAGAGTCTTTCTTCTAATTTCCACCACTCGCCTAAAACTCCGCCAACTGCGATCGCAATTAGTCCTAATACTATGCCATCAACGCGAGTATTTTTCACTTGCGTTAAACTACCAGCCATTTGCAAACCAATAAAGATGGTGATTAACGCTACTCCTTGGGTAATTATCAGCTGCATTTTTGCAGGAAGATGCTTCTTTAAAAGAAGTCCGCTAATTGTCCCTGCAATAATACTGATAGCATTAATCCAAGTGCCGTTAGTTCGCACCCAAAAATCTAGCGTCACTTTAGTTTACCTCTGATAAAGTTTCATATAGCAATCCTATTTTATATACGCAGAAAAAGGACAAGGGGGACAAGGAAGATGGGTGTTTGTCAGTTCTAAACGGATTGCCATAAATAGGTTGTTAATAAACATTGTATTTTAGCAATCAAGCGAAAAACCAAGTTTATTAGCCTGCATAGTCAGGCTAAGTTTGTATAACCTCAGATAAATGTAGCGCCGAAAATGTTGGGTTTCGTCCCTCAAACGCCACTTGCTTCAAGTCGGGAAACCCGTCCAACGCAGTGGCTCCCCAACCTACGCCAAATCTGTTTTTTGACGCTAACTGAACCGTATTGTGCTATTGATAAGTTTTTAATAAACATTGTATTTTAGCAATCAAGCGAAAAACCAAGTTTATTAGCCTGCGTAGCCAAGCTGAGTTTGTATAACCTCACTCTTATAGGGTGTAAGTGCAAGATATCAGTCCCTATTTTGACTAACATTATCTATTGCGAGAAATTTCATTTACCAGCAAGTCTTTGATGCAGAAATAAAGAATTAATATAGTTAATAAAAATTGGGCAAACTGTAAAATCGGATCTAATCGCCAACCCTGAAAAACAAAAATAAAACCTACAAGCAACATCACACTTGGTACTAATAAAGCTTGCAGCAGATAAATTATAAAAGCCATACCATTAAGGCTGCTAGCTCTTCTAAATAGCAAATTTACCATAAAAATCATGTAAGCCATACCAAAAACTATATATATTAGTCCTAGTAAGCTCGCTATATTAAAAGCAAAATTAAAACCAAAATTAACTTGCATCAAAACTAGATTTTGGAAAATTAGCATCATATATTTTTACCTATAATTTATGTAATAAATTCACTCAAAAATGAAATAAGTTCGCAGTTATATTTGACTACGAACTTACGGAAATTGATTAATTTAAAATACCTTCCACTTGCTCGCTAAAAAAGAATTAAAATTGTTTTCTCAACAAAGTATTTTCTTAAATTTAAGCACAAAGCTAGCTTATACAGATTGAATTTACCGCTAATTAATAGCGATAATTCTTACTGTGCGGACATAATTTGATTTTTAATTTTGATTTTTTTTAACACAGTTTTGTGAAATTTTCAACCTCCATCAAGCTTATCTTTTCTTAGGTGGCGGAGAATTTCTTTGCGGAGGCATTTCTGCTCGCAGTTCTTGTCTGCCATTGCTAACAATTCGCAACATATCTTTAAGATCCTGTTCAATACCTTCTAGGACGCTATCAGCATATTGATCCGCACCATTTTCGATTTCTTGAGCTTGAGCGATCGCAGCTTGTCGCATTTCTTCTAACTCTTGCATACAAGCACGGCGCTTTTCCTCAATTTCTGCCAGAGTTTCTTGCATCATGGCGTCGCATTCTTGTTGCACTTGTCGTCTTAGCTGTTCGGCTTCGCGTTCTGCCTGCTTGATAATATCGCTTTCCGCCAAGATTTGAGCGCGTTTAGCTTGCGCCGCCTCAACAACTTGCTGGCCATATTCTTCAGCTTCCAGCAAAATTTCCTCTTTTTGATCGAGGATTAATCCTGCTTCTTGAAAAACTGATGGTAAAGAAGCCCGAATAAAATCGAGCTGCTCTAACAGCTTTTCATCATCAACTAAAGTGCGTCCCGTTAGGGGAATGCGGAATCCACTAACGATAATATCCTCAAGACGAGCGAGTTCCTCCTGAAGATCTATGGTTCCCGCTCCTTCGGGATAGTCTTCAGAGGGGAGATTGTTTCCGTTGCGATCGGGTTCAACATTGGAGAGTTGTGGTTGTAGCATTGGTATATTTCTAAAGCAACGTGTGGGGGAACGAGATGATCGACAGAGCCACCAAACCTTGCAATCTCTTTTACCACACTACTACTTAAAAAACTATACTCATTGGAGGTGGCTAGAAAAACAGTCTCTATTTGGGTAGAAAGAGTTTTATTAGTATGAGCCATCTGCAGCTCAATTTCAAAGTCGGAAACTGCTCTTAAACCCCTTAATAACACTTGTGCTTGTCGCTTTTGAGCATAGTTGACTGTCAAACCATCAAAGCTATCTGCTTCAACATTAGGTAAATGTTGTGTAGATAGACGAATTAGCTCTAGCCTTTGCTGTACCGTAAACAACGGTGTTTTATTGGGGTTGCGCAGAACAGCCACAATTACCCCATCATACAATCGGCTAGCCCGTTGGATGATATCCAGATGTCCCAAGGTAATCGGATCAAAGCTACCAGGGTAAATAGCAATCACTAGTACCTCCGCACCGAGGAAGCCCCTAGTTTTAGACAAAGGGGTAAGGTATGAGCAAATTTATGCGCCGTCTCAAAATGCATAACTGTAATAATCTTTGATGCATCAAAGTGATGTAAGTGATTATATCGGAACCTGTTGATAAACCTATTACATCTCCGAGAAATATTATTTTTGTTAGAGAAATTAACGATACTAAGTAATTATTAGTAACTACGTATATTTATCGTTAGGCTAGGGATTAGGGGCTAGGGGCTAGGGACTAGGAGCTAGGGGCTAAGGCGTGTTTTCAAACCCCGAAAGTAGGTTGCAGAAAGTAGACGTAACCCAACGAAGTAAAGTAAATGTTGGGTTTCGTTCCTCAACCCAACCTACAATTAAGTCAAATTTAGAGTTTGAAAACAGTCCCTAGTGGTCTGTCAATTTTGTTTTGAGGGGTTTTTGGTAGTGCGGGCAGCGTTCGACTGAGCGCTCACGCCGAAGTCTTGCCCGCGTGAGCGAGACGCTCACACTACTGTCCCTCATTTCAACCCTGACAGACTACTAGGGGGTAGGAGTGATTTGTATGTTTGGTTGTGAGATTTTTCGTGATTAGCTGACTAACAGATAGGTTTTTACCGCAAAGCAAAACCTGCTCTAATTAGTTATATACTCAAAGCCCCTGGTTTCTTGTTTTATGATAGGAAACTGCTCAGGCTGATTAATAATTTTAGTTATCTAGCTAGGTACTTTTGCATGGCACTGGATATTTCCACTTTGCCTTTGGCATTTCAATTTACTTCTCCTGGCCCAGAGATTTGGAAAATAGGGCCAATAACTATTCGCTGGTACGGCTTATTAATCGCCTCAGCAGTGTTGATTGGTGTCAGTCTTTCGCAATACTTGGCAAAGCGTCGGAATGTTAACCCAGATTTACTCAGCGATTTGTCAATTTGGTTGGTGATTGGGGCAATTCCCGCAGCTAGGTTATATTATGTTTTGTTTCAATGGCCAGAATATGCCCAGCACCCAGAACGAATTATCGCGATTTGGCAAGGGGGGATTGCGATTCATGGCGCGATTTTGGGCGGTTTGGTTGCAGCTTTAATCTTTGCCAAACTCAAGCAAGTTTCTTTTTGGCAACTAGCAGATTTAGTAGCACCTTCGCTGATTTTAGGGCAGGCGATCGGGCGGTGGGGAAATTTCTTTAACTCGGAGGCCTTTGGCGATCCTACCAATTTACCTTGGAAGTTATATATCCCACTAGAACGCCGTCCCCCAGAATTTATTAATAATGAATACTTTCATCCCACCTTCCTCTATGAATCTTTGTGGGATTTAATGGTGTTCGCCTTGCTGATAACTTTGTTTTTTCGCAGTTTGCAAGGAAAACCACGCTTAAAGATAGGTACGTTATTTCTCACTTACTTAGCAGCTTACAGTTCAGGACGCTTGTGGATTGAAGGGTTGCGGACTGATAGCTTGATGCTAGGCCCTTTAAGGATGGCTCAAGTTGTAAGTTTAATTGGGATTACTTTAGGATTAGCCGGATTAGCTTGGCTTTACTTAGCGAAACGCTCTTTACCAGATGTCGTTTCTACCCCCAGAAGTAACGGCGCGATTGGGGAATAAGCAGATAGGGAGACGCGGATAGGCGGAGATTAAAAGACAGGGGAATATAACCAATGCCCAATGCCCAATGCCCAATGCCCAAAAATAAAAAATGCCCCAGAGTATTCTCCAGGGCTTAACCAGGGTGCATCTACCATTACTCTCTACTAGAGCAATAGAGATTATCCGGAAAGACACTGAAAATTTATCAAAATTTTTTTTTGCAGAGTTGAAGTCTATGCTTTTATGAGTGAATTTACTGCTAGAACATGTGACCCAAAAACCTTGCAGACTCTAGAACCCAGGGTTTACATTGTGGGTGCTGGGCCTGGAGATCCTGATTTATTAACGGTGAAGGCACAAAAACTTCTGGCTGTAGCGGATGTGATTTTATTTGCGGACTCTTTGATCCCTGAACAGATTTTAGAGCTTTGTCGCCAAGATGCGGAGATTATTCGGACGGCGAATAAAACTTTAGAAGAGATTGTACCTTTGATGGTAGAGCGGGTGCGATCGCAAAAATCTGTGGTTCGTCTCCATTCCGGCGATCCAAGCCTCTATAGCGCCATCCACGAGCAAATGTACCTGCTATCACAGGCGAATATCTCTTTTGAAGTTATCCCCGGTATCAGCGCTTTTCAAGCCGCAGCAGCTAAATTACAAGTAGAATTAACTGTACCGGGTTTAGTGCAAACTATTATTCTCAGCCGTATCAGTGGACGTACTGAAGTCCCCGCTAGTGAAGAATTAGCCACACTCGCCGCACATCAAGCTAGCCTGTGCTTATATTTGAGCGCCCGTCATGTAGAAGATGCGCAAGCTAAGTTACTAGAACATTATCCCAGCGACACCCAAGTAGCAATTTGTTTCCGTGTCGGCTGGCCTGATGAAAAAATTCGGGTGGTTCCGTTGAATGAGATGGCTGACTGTACCCGCAAAGAACAGCTAATACGCACCACACTTTACATTATCAGTCCAGCACTTTCAAAAGCAACAGGGCGATCGCGTTTATATCATCCCGAACATCAACATTTATTTCGATCTAGTCATTAGTCATTTGTCATTTGTCTTTCTTGTCTTGTGCGAGTCTCTGGCTCGGTAAACTAATACTGTTGACTGTTGACCGTTGACCGTTGACCGTTGACTGTTGACTGTTGTACAGACGCGATTAATCGCGTCTCTACTTACCGTTGAATGTTGATTCTGGACTATTAAATTTTTGACTATGCCATTAATTAAAGTACAAACTTCTGTATCTGCACCGGAAAAAGCTGAAGTTGAGGCGATGCTGTTAAGCTTATCGGCTAAATTAGCAAAGCATTTGGGAAAACCAGAATCTTATGTAATGACGGCTTTTGAACCGGGAATTCCGATGACATTTGCGGGAACTACAGACCCGGTTTGCTACATTGAAATTAAAAGTATTGGCTCAATGAAACCTGACCAAACTCAAAGTATGAGTCAGGATTTTTGTCAAGAAATTAATCAATCTCTCGGTGTAGCAAAAAATCGCATTTACATTGAATTTGCTGATAGCAAAGGTGCAATGTGGGGTTGGAATGGGACAACATTCGGTTAGGGAACTCCAAAAAATCAATCATGCCAATTGTAGGGGCGGGGTTACCCCGCCCCTACGAGTCGCGGGTTTGGTAAGTTTTTAATGATTGCAATATTTTTTCATTTGCTCGTAAGCTATTCTGCTTTTAAGTTCACAATCCATTGTGAGGGCTGTTAACAGCCCATAAAGTAGTTATGCAATTTAGACTCGCCTTAGCTGATCTTTTTCTTTTTTGGTCTACTCCAGGATTGAACCAGAAGATATAGGATAGAGATTCTAGCATCAACTGGCGATCGCTTATGTCTGTTACACCGCTAATTTCTTCTGTTGACTTAAATTCCCCATTATTAGGTGCTTCTGTAGCTGAATTAACTGCTTGGGTACAGCAGCAAGGACAACCTGCTTATCGAGGTAAGCAGCTACATGATTGGCTATATCATAAAGGTGTGCGATCGCTAGCTGATATTTCTGTCTTTCCTAAACAATGGCGTGGCGAAGTCGCAGATATCCCCGTTGGGCGTTCGACAATTCACCACCGGGCTGTTGCAGCTGATGGCACAATTAAGTATCTCTTGCAACTTGCAGATGGGCAAATTGTGGAAACCGTGGGGATTCCCAGCGATAAGCGGTTAACTGTCTGTGTTTCTACCCAGGTGGGTTGTCCGATGGCTTGTGATTTCTGCGCTACGGGTAAAGGTGGTTACAAGCGAAATTTAGCCCGCCATGAAATTGTCGATCAGGTGTTGACGGTACAAGAAGATTTTCAGCAACGAGTCAGCCATGTGGTATTTATGGGCATGGGTGAACCGTTATTAAATACGGAAAATGTTCTCGCAGCTTTAAGATCCTTAAATCAAGATGTCGGTATTGGACAGCGATCGCTTACTGTTTCTACTGTGGGAATTCGCGATCGCATTCGTCAGTTAGCCCAGCATAATTTACAAATTACTCTCGCTGTCAGTCTCCACTCGCCTCATCAAGAACTCCGACAACAGCTAATTCCTAGCGCCCGCTTCTACCCTATTGAAGATTTGCTGGCAGAATGTCGGGAATATGTGGAAATTACTGGACGCCGCGTGAGTTTTGAATACATACTTTTAGCGGGAGTGAATGATTTACCAGAACATGCTTTAGAATTAGCCAAACGCTTGCGGGGTTTCCAAAGCCACGTGAATCTGATTCCTTACAATCCCATTCAAGAAGTCGATTATAAACGTCCTACTAGCGATCGCATTCAAGCCTTTGTTAACGTCTTAAAACAGCAATTTATTGCTGTGAGTGTCCGTTATTCACGCGGTTTAGAAGCTGATGCGGCTTGTGGACAATTGCGATCGCAAAAATTAGGGCAATAGGCAGAATTGTTGACAACATACAGGGAATTGCAAGTTGGTGAGGTACAGATAATTGTTGATTGTAGGGGCATTGGCACCGCCATGCCCCAAAGCGCTTACTGAAATATGCTGTAAATAGCAATATAAAAAGCGTTGTGTTAACCACACAACGCTTTTTGAAAGATACCAATTTAAATATTATTTGCCGCATATCAATATATTCTAGAGGGCATGGCATTGCCATGCCCCTACGATTTATCGCATTGTTTGTGCCAAATATTCAGGCTATCTAATAGCGAAAAAATTTGATGAAAGAGGCGCAAATAACACAATTATGTAACTCACAGTAAAGTTACCTCAATATATCTTTCCTTTTGCCCGGTCACTGAGCCTGTCGAAGTGCTGCCCTCTGCCATCTGCCTTTCATCTTAAGTCTTGGCGTAAATACCAGGGGCATAAGCCTCAATGACTTTAGCAGTGCGCGTACAAGTAATCATCAAGTAATCACAAGTTGGGCATTGGGTGCGAGTTATTTGACTATCAGATATATAGTGACGTTCAGCTTTACTGCCACAGTTGGGGCAGCAAATTTCTTGTACTATTTGCATTTTAAATTCCCTGGTTTTAATGAATTATGGTGAGTAAAGACAGCCAATCAGACCAGTTAATCACTGGTTTAATGCAAATTAATAAAAGCCTCTATAATTTGCCTGATTTCTTCAAACAAACTTCAATTTTTTAAAACAAGCCCTTATTTTCTATCTATTATCTTATTAGATCTATAAGTGTAACATCTCACTTTGGATATATAAATTAATTTTTGGTAAGGCTCCTATTTAGAAGTTTACTGATCCCTAACAATAATGCTTGGAGATAAACTCATTTGCTGCGATCTCGCAGATTTGTCTGTATATTAATAGCAAAAAGTCAAATAGAGAAAAATACTGTAACTTTAGTCACAAAAATATTTTTTTAAGCTTTGCTTAATGTTTTCTGGGTTGATGTGGGGATGAATTTGTCGCGAAACAATTTAATTAAAACTTCCAATATTTATAGCTCAAGACATAGGTTATGTCTGCTAGGCTAGTGGTTGGTAATGGGTAATGGGGAATGGGTAATTAGGTAATGGGTTATCTCAGTTATCAATTACCCATAACTTTTTTTTGGTCATTTGTCATTGGTCATTGGTCATTGGTCATTGGTCATTTGTCATTGGTCATAAGATATAAAAATATTTTTTAAGGAATTTTTACAGAAAAATTTGCATCAGGATTGAATTCCTGATGACGAGGTGAAGAGAATTTCTCAGCTTGAGATTATCCTTAAGCAGGATGAAAATAATTGTAGATTTCTTGAGCTAAATGGGGGCCGATGCTGGGGACTTCTGCTAGTTGGGCGGGTGTGGCTTGGCGGATATAATCGACGGAACGGAAATGTCCTAAAAGTTGTTTTTGGCGATAATGTCCTAAACCGGGAATTTCGTCTAAACGCGATCGCTTTAATTTATCACTACGCTGTTGACGATGGAAACTCACTGCAAAACGATGGGCTTCATCGCGCAATCGGCGTAATAGTTGCACTCCTGGTTGTTCTGCATCTGTTTCTAAAGGTTGAGATTCTCCGGGTACAAAAATCTCTTCCCGTCGCTTCGCCAAACTAACAACGCGCAAGTCTTCTAATAAGTTCATATCTTGCAAAATGGCGACAACCGATGATAATTGTCCTTTACCGCCATCAATCATCACTAAATCCGGCCAGTCTGGATTACCTGCACGTTGTAATTGCGGATCTTCGATATACTTGCGAAAGCGGCGTTGAATGACTTCGGCTAAACTGGCGAAATCATCGGAATGTCCGGCGGTAACGTTGGGATTTTTGATTTTGTAGTGACGATAGTGTTGTTTGGCGGGTAAGCCATCGATAAATACTACTTGAGAAGCGACTGCATTTGAGCCTTGAATGTGGGAAATGTCGTAACCTTCGATGCGATGGGGTAAGTCGGGTAAATCGACAATTGCAGCTAAATCTTCCATTGCTTGCTGATTGCGATCGCCTAATTTTTGCATTCTTTGCAATTCATATTGAGCATTGCGCTCTACCATCTCAATTAATTCTGCCTTAATTTGGCGTTGAGGCGCTAAAATTGTGACTTTTCGCCCTTTACGCCCAGTTAAAACATCTGCCAAAATTTCTGCTTGTGGTAACTCATGCTGTACCAATATTTCTATGGGAATTTCTACAGAATCAGCAGTTTGATAATGTTCTTCTAAAACTCGTTGTAAAATCGCCCCAGGTTCAGCTTGTGCATCCGCTACAAATGCTAAACGCCCGACTAATTGCCCAGCCCGAATTTGGAATAATTGAATATAAGCTAGTTGTTCATCTGCGGCTAAGGCGATCGCATCCCGCGACACGGTATCATCTGGTAAGGATACTTTTTGCTGTGCTGTGAGAGATTTTAACCCAGAGATTTGATCGCGAATCCGCGCTGCTGCTTCAAAATTCAACGCTTCGGCAGCTTTCTCCATTTGCTGTGTCAAAATCTCAATTAATTCTTGAGTTCGACCTTGAAATACCATCGCTACTTTTTGCACAGTTTTGCGGTATTCTTCCGGTGTAATTAATTTTTGACACACCCCCGGACAGCGCCCTAAATCATAATTTAAACAAGGACGGTCTTTAAATAATGGTTGGGGTCGTTGTCGCAGAGCAAAAATTCGCTTAGATAGGCGTAATATTTCCCTTAATAAACCTGCATCTGTATAAGGGCCGTAAAACTTATCTTTTTCTTTGCCTAATTGACGTTTGCGGGTAATAAAAATGCGTGGATATGCTTCTGACCATGTGATGCAGACATAAGGATATTTTTTATCATCTTTGAGCAGCACATTAAAATATGGCTGATGCTGCTTAATTAAATTCGCTTCCAGCGCCAAAGCTTCCGCCTCGGTATCGGTAACAATAAATTCAATTTCTGCCACTTGTTTTACCATTGTGGCAATGCGATCGCTTTTATTGTAGCCATCACGGAAATAGGAACGCACCCGCGATCGCAATTTCCGCGATTTCCCTATATAGATAATGCGATCGCCTTCATCCCGCATTAAATAAACACCTGGTTCCGGCGGTATCTCGGCTAAACGGTTTTCCAGGCGTTCGGTATCTTTAACTAGTGTTTTAGAAGTTTGTGTCACGATTCGCAAATAGGTGAAGTACCCCAGTTTGCCTTTGGCTGAAACTGGGGCTTCCAATTTCAACTAGCACAAAGACGGTCTTATTCGTCTTCAGGGTTTCCCGTCTCAACCGCCGTTGCCTCATTAAACCCGTGTTCAACTTGGTCTTACACAGCGTCCACAGGCAGTTGCCCATCTTCCACTGGCAATTAATTGTTCTACGATACGTTTGTCTTGGATTTACAGCAATGGCTGACCAGCAGGACTCGCGTTTTCCCCGATCTCTGATGTTGCTGCGGCAAGTCTTACTACTTTGAAGTTAGCCTGTCTGATGTCCATACAGTCGGGAGGGTCAACTACCATTTTTATCTTACCATGTCACTCAACTTATTGAAGACTGGATCGACTCTTTGCCAAGTCCAAGGGTTGACGACTCTTCATCCATAACGATTGATATTGGTCGGAGGTGTAATCGTCGTCGTCCGTCTTATATTCCCTCCCTACTGCGTTGAGGGAGGGGCATTACGACGTTTCGGTAAATTGACAAATCCACCTATATCTATTTTAGAGAAAATCTCTGGTTAATTGTTAGAGACGCGATTAATCGCGTCTGTACAATGGTCGATTAATCGCGTCTGTACAATTTTCAATGGTCAATCGTATTTTCAAGTTCAGCTTATCTTCCCACCACTTTTCATTGAGCGTTTATTTTCATCAATGCCCAATGCCCCATGCCCAATGCCCTATATTTAATATCCCACAACATTGCGAGAAGTTAATTTTTCGCTAATTGTCATAATTAACTCTTTGAGATTTACTGGTTTTACAAAGTAGCGATAAGCTCCTAATCTCATCGCCCGTTCTTGGTCATTTTTAAATGCAAATGCGGAAACTACAATAATAGGTATTTTGGGAAATGATGGTTTTCTTTGAATTTTTTCAAGCAATGAATAACCATCAATATCTGGCAGTTTTAAATCCAGTAATATTAACTCTGGCTGAAATTTTTCAACAGTTGAGAATAAGGCAGAACCTATCGATAAACTATGGACATTATATCCACAGTAACTTAGATAGTCGCTCATCAACATTCTGTTTACATCATTATCCTCAACGAGCAAGATGCGTCTCAGTTGTTGCGAACTCAATCGCTGATGTATCTGGAGTAATTGTGCTGTCATGTTAGCTGTTTTTGGTTATGAACCCACCACTGATGATCGAAAAAACCGAATCAAACTCCCTATAGCCGATGGTAAATCAAGTAAATTAACTTCATAAATTGCAAACAAAGTTGTAATAAATTCAAATTACTTTTTTCTTGTCCAGGCTTAATAGTATGATCCGAAACACCATTTAACTGAAAAATTAATAATTTCTTCAGCTATTTTTCTTGCAACTCATGGTAATAAATAAGTTGGTGTACTTTCTGATATTTTGTCTTGGCATAAATATACACATGCCAAGGTTTCTATGTAGATAAATGTAAATCCCAGCTATAGGTAAGTAAGAACAGAAATTTCAAAATTACAAACAAGCCTTTAAACAACATTATCAATACGATATCGGTATAAGTTTATAGATATTCTCAATATTAACGAAAATTTTTAATAATTATAGTCATTACTCATTATTCATTTGTCAGAGACGCGATGAATCGCGTCTGTACAATTGTCATTAGTGAGTGCTGTGTTGCTTTGGGTTACTGGATTGTGGTGACTGCCCTAAGGGTTTCCAGGTAAGCCAAAATGGGAATCATCGACTGAGTGATAGGTATATGTCAAACTCGTTGAGAGCATCAACAGCAGGATTGGTAATTGTCGATAAAGCGAGGTTGCGTCTGGGTTGGACGAAAACTAGTACAGCGCGTTGGTGGGTAGATGCTCATACTTCTAGGGCTACTTTACGCCGATTTTGGCAAGGCGATCGCATTCAACGAGAAATTTTTATTGCAATTTGTGAAGCTGTAGGTATTGCTGATTGGGAAGCGATCGCGGATGCTTCGCCAGGAGAATCGGCAATAATTGCAGATATCTCTACACCATACCTCGATTGGCATGAAGCGCCGAATTTAGAAAGCTTTTATGGACGAAATCGGGAGTTAACTCAGCTAGAACAATGGATTTTCGGCGGTTGTAAGTTAGTCGCGATTGTGGGAATCGGGGGGATTGGTAAAACTGCTTTAACGCTGGCTTTGATAGATCGGATTCAATCACAATTTAATTGCTTGATTTGGAAATCGCTGCAATCTACACCATCTGTTGATTCTCTCATAGATAGCTTGCTGGCTAATTTTGAACCAAGCGCCGATATTATCTATCATTTGCAAAAACAGCGCTGTTTAATCATACTGGATGGATTAGAGGCAGATTCGAGTATATACAATCAATTTATCCAAAAAATCAGCCGCTCTCAGCATCAAAGTTGCATTATCCTCACCAGTCGGGAAACCCCCAAGGCGATAGAAGTTGATAATAAGATAGTGAACTGTTTAAATCTCAAGGGTTTGGCGAAAACAGAAGCGGTAGAATTATTGCGATCGCGCGGATTTAGCGGGAAGGAAATCGGATTATCGGCTTTAATTCACCTTTATCGCGGAAATCCCTTGGCTTTGAAACTGGTAACACCGTTAATTCAATTGGTATTTGGGGGAAATATCGCCGGATTTTTGACTCAAAATACCTTAGTAATTGGCGATCGCTTACGAGATATTTTAAAACAACAGTTTGCGCAATTGAGCGCTTTAGAGCAAGATATTCTTTATTGGTTAGCAATTTGGCAAGAACCGATTGCTTTTGCGCGATTGCAGACTCATCTATTCGTATCCATCGATCCGGCTATGGTGTTAGAAGCGATTATGGCATTAGAAAGGCGATCGCTTTTAGAAAAATGGATCGGTAAAGCAGAAATCGCCTTTAGTTTGCAACCCTTGGTAATGAAAGTAGTTACCGACGAGTTGGTGGAACATGCAACAACCGAGATTCAGCAAGTAATCGAGACTCAAGATTTACGCCATTTTCAAATTTTGCGCACTCATTGGTTATTGCGTCCTGGTACTGATGATATTGCAGGCGATCGCATTTTGCATCAACTACGGGAAAATCTCTGGCGAGTATATGGTGCAACTTTACCCCAAACCCTAGAGCCAATTTTCTTGTTGTTAAAAAATAAATCTCCCTTAGCCATTGGTTACATTGCTTGTAATTTAGCAGCAATTATTCAGCAATTAAGCATAGTTTCTTGAATTACCGATTTTTTCACAGTAATTGCGCAAAAATTACCAAAAATATTGATTTATTTAACCGCCAAGACGCCAAGAACGCCAAGAATTAGTTAAGGATAATTGTAGGTTGGGTTGAGGAACGTAGACGCGGAGCGGCTTCCCGTAGGGTAACCCAACATTTGCGAGGGTTTGTTGGGTTTCACGAACTTCTAACTAACCTACGCATTTACAGGTTTTTGGCACTAACTGAACTGTATTGATTTTTAGGCTTAATTATACCAATTGGAAAACAGATGGTAGAGGTATGAGCAATGCCATACTCTCTAGAATATGTTGATTTGCTGAAAACGAGATTTAAATATTATTAAAAGTCTTCCTCCCTAAGACATAGACCAAAAGGAATAGATAAAAAACTCTGGAAATATTTACTGTAGAAAAATCTCCTACAAGCGGCTATCCTCAGAACGATGCAAAGGCTATGATTGGCTATATGAGGTGCAAACAAGTGTTGTGTCAACCTTGTTTCTCAATAGTTAAGGATAAAGTTATTGGCTTAATTTAACCCCGTTCTAAATATTGCCAATTCAGAACTTAACACTATTCCCCAAATCAAAATGGGGAGAAAAAATATATAAAATTAATTCCTAAAGGGTATAGTAATGGCAACCGAACAGTTAATCAGAGAAAGCGACAATCTAGATTTAAAACAGCTATTAAGAACGTTAAATGCTGTAAAAAAAGGCGATTTTTCTGCTCGGATGCCTATCGATCAAACAGGAATGGCGGGTAAAATTGCTGATACGCTGAATGATATTATCGATCAGAATGAGCGCATGGCAGCAGAGCTACAACGCATCGGTAATGTTGTGGGTAAAGATGGTAATGTTTCTGAACGCGCTTCCTTAGGAAATGTTCGCGGTTCTTGGTTAAGTTGCGTTAATTCTGTTAATACTTTAATTACCGATTTAGTCCAGCCTACAGCAGAAACTACGCGGGTAATTCGGGCTGTAGCTAATGGTGATTTATCCCAAACTATCGCCCCAGAAATTGAAGGTAGACCTTTGAAGGGGGAATTTCTCCAAACTGCTAATATTGTTAACACAATGGTAGATCGCCTTGGTTCCTTCGCGTCGGAAGTTACCAGGGTAGCGCGGGAAGTGGGAACCGAAGGGAAACTCGGCGTACAAGCAGAAGTTCGCGGTGTGGCGGGTACTTGGAAGGATTTGACTGATAACGTCAACTTGATGGCAGGAAATTTAACTGCCCAGGTGCGTAATATTGCGGAAGTTGCAACTGCGATCGCTAATGGTGATTTATCGAAGAAAATCACTGTCAATGTTAAAGGCGAAATTCTCGAATTGAAAAACACCGTCAACACGATGGTAGATCAATTAAATTCCTTTGCATCGGAAGTTACCAGAGTCGCGCGGGAAGTGGGAACGGAAGGGAAGTTAGGCGTACAAGCAGAAGTTCGCGGTGTGGCGGGTACTTGGAAGGATTTAACTGATAATGTGAATTTGATGGCAGGAAATTTGACAGCCCAGGTGCGGAATATTGCAGAAGTGACAACGGCTGTAGCGAATGGCGATTTATCGAAGAAAATTACTGTAAACGTTAAAGGCGAAATTTTAGAGTTGAAAAACACCGTCAATATCATGGTCGATCAACTCAACTCCTTTGCATCGGAAGTTACTAGGGTAGCGCGGGAAGTAGGGGCGGAAGGTAAATTAGGGGGACAAGCAGAAGTTCGGGGTGTGGCTGGTACTTGGAAAGATTTAACCGACAGCGTGAATTTTATGGCGGGTAGTTTAACAGCCCAAGTCCGGAATATTGCAGAAGTAACTACAGCTGTGGCGAATGGCGATTTATCCAAGAAAATCACCGTGGATGTGAAGGGCGAAATTTTGGAGTTGAAAAACACCATCAATACAATGGTGGATCAATTAAATTCCTTTGCGTCGGAAGTTACCAGGGTAGCGCGAGAGGTGGGGACGGAAGGGAAACTCGGCGTACAAGCAGAAGTTCGCGGTGTGGCTGGTACTTGGAAAGATTTAACTGATAACGTTAACTTGATGGCTGGGAATTTGACAGCCCAAGTCAGAAATATTGCGGAAGTAACTACAGCCGTGGCGAATGGCGATTTATCCAAAAAAATCACCGTAGATGTGAAGGGTGAAATTTTGGAGTTGAAAAACACCGTCAATATTATGGTGGATCAACTCAACTCCTTTGCATCGGAAGTTACTAGGGTAGCGCGGGAAGTAGGCGCGGAAGGGAAATTAGGGGGACAAGCAGAAGTTCGCGGTGTGGCTGGTACTTGGAAAGATTTAACCGACAGCGTGAATTTCATGGCGGGTAGTTTAACGGCACAAGTGCGGAATATTGCAGAAGTAACCACGGCGGTGGCGACTGGTGATTTATCCAAGAAAATCACCGTGGATGTGAAGGGCGAAATTTTGGAGTTGAAAAACACCATCAATACAATGGTGGATCAATTAAATTCCTTTGCATCTGAGGTAACCAGGGTAGCGCGAGAGGTGGGAAGTGAGGGGAAACTGGGAGTACAAGCTGATGTGCGCGGTGTTGCGGGTACTTGGAAAGACTTAACCGACAGCGTGAATTTTATGGCGGGTAGTTTAACGGCGCAAGTGCGGAATATTGCGGAAGTAACTACAGCTGTGGCGACTGGTGATTTATCCAAGAAAATTACTGTGGATGTGAAGGGTGAAATTTTGGAGTTGAAAAACACCATCAATACTATGGTGGATCAACTCAGTTCCTTTGCTTCTGAGGTAACGCGGGTAGCGCGAGAGGTGGGAACGGAAGGAAAATTAGGCGTACAAGCAGAAGTTCGCGGTGTGGCGGGAACTTGGAAAGATTTAACAGGTGCGGTGAATATGATGGCTGGTAACCTCACCGATCAAGTAAGGAATATAGCAGAAGTTGCGACTGCGATCGCAAATGGTGATTTATCCAAAAAAATCACTGTCCAAGTTAAAGGCGAAATTCTGGAGTTGAAAAACACCATCAATATAATGGTGGATCAATTAAATTCTTTCGCGTCGGAAGTTACTAGGGTAGCAAGGGAAGTAGGAAGCGAAGGTAAATTAGGCGTACAAGCTGATGTGCGCGGTGTTGCGGGAACTTGGAAAGACTTAACCGACAGCGTGAATTTCATGGCGGGTAGTTTAACAGCCCAAGTGCGGAATATCGCCGCAGTTACTACCGCAGTAGCGAATGGCGATTTATCGAAGAAAATTTCTGTGGATGTCAAAGGGGAAATTCTGGAGTTGAAAAACACCGTTAATACAATGGTGGATCAACTTAATTCTTTCGCGTCGGAGGTAACCAGGGTAGCGCGAGAGGTGGGAACCGAAGGAAAACTCGGTGTACAAGCTGAGGTGAAGGGAGTTGCGGGAACTTGGAAAGACTTAACCGACAGCGTGAATTTCATGGCGGGTAGTTTAACAGCCCAAGTGCGGAATATCGCGGAAGTAACTACAGCTGTGGCGAATGGTGATTTATCCAAGAAAATCACCGTCGATGTGAAGGGCGAAATTCTGGAGTTGAAAAATACCATCAATACAATGGTGGATCAATTAAATTCCTTCGCTTCTGAGGTAACCAGGGTAGCGCGAGAGGTGGGAACGGAAGGAAAACTCGGTGTACAAGCTTATGTTAGAGGTGTGGCGGGAACTTGGAAAGACCTCACCGACAATGTAAACTCAATGGCGGGGAACTTAACAGCCCAGGTGCGGAACATTGCAGAAGTTACCAAAGCGGTGGCGAATGGCGATTTATCCAAGAAAATCACCGTCGATGTGCGCGGGGAAATCTTGGAGTTGAAAGACACCATCAATACAATGGTGGATCAACTCAGTTCCTTTGCTTCGGAAGTAACGCGGGTAGCGCGGGAAGTGGGAACGGAAGGAAAATTAGGCGGACAAGCCCAAGTGCAAGGTGTGGCGGGTACTTGGAAGGATTTAACTGATAATGTCAACTCAATGGCGGGGAATTTAACAGCCCAGGTACGGGGTATCGCCAGAGTTGTCACAGCAGTGGCGAATGGAGACTTGAAACGCAAACTCATGTTAGATGCGAAGGGAGAAATTGAAACCCTCGCGGAAACAATCAACGAAATGATTGATACTCTTGCAACCTTCGCCAATCAAGTAACCACAGTCGCGCGGGAAGTAGGAATTGAAGGAAAATTAGGCGGACAAGCCAGAGTACCTGGTGCGGCGGGTACTTGGAAAGATTTAACAGATAACGTGAACGAACTCGCTGCAACATTAACTACACAGCTAAGAGCGATCGCAGAAGTTGCAACAGCCGTAACCAAAGGCGATTTAACCCGGTCAATCGCTGTGGAAGCTTTAGGGGAAGTCGCTATCCTCAAAGACAACATCAACCAAATGATCGCTAATCTGCGGGAGACTACCCAGAAAAATACTGAGCAGGATTGGTTGAAAACGAACCTGGCTAAGTTTACCCGGATGTTACAAGGTCAACGGGATTTAGAAACTGTTTCTAAACTCATCCTCTCAGAACTTGCACCGTTAGTAGGCGCACAACATGGCGTATTCTACATGATGGAAGCCGCAGATCATCAGGCTTTCCTCAAATTACTCAGTAGCTATGCTTATCGCGAACGGAGACATTTAGCTAACCGCTTCTACTTGGGTGAGGGTTTGGTAGGACAATGCGCTTTAGAAAAAGAAAGAATTCTGTTAACAGAAGTCCCCAGTGATTATGTGAAAATTAGCTCAGGTTTAGGCGAAGCTTCACCTTTAAATGCGGTTGTGTTACCTGTGTTGTTTGAAGGACAAGTTACAGCAGTTATAGAATTAGCTTCCTTCCGGCGCTTCAGCGAAATACATTTAACCTTCTTCGATCAACTCACCGAAAGTATTGCGATCGTTTTAAATACCATCGCCGCTTCCATGCGCACCGAAGAATTACTCAAACAATCCCAATCCTTAGCGGAAGAACTGCAAACCCAGCAAAACGAACTCCGGGAAACCAACAAACGCCTAGAACAGCAAGCCCAATCACTCAAAGCTTCCGAAGATTTACTCAAAGGACAGCAAGAAGAACTCCAACAAACCAACGCCGAATTAGAAGAAAAAGCCGAGTTGTTGGCGTTGCAAAAGAAAGAAGTTGAGCGGAAGAATTTAGAGATAGAACAAGCGAGACGTTCTTTAGAAGAGAAAGCCGAACAACTCGCCCTTTCATCCAAATATAAATCTGAATTTCTCGCGAATATGTCCCACGAACTGCGGACACCCCTCAATAGCTTGTTAATTTTGGCGCGGTTATTAGCCGATAACACCGAAGGTAATCTCACCACCAAGCAAATTGAATATAGTCAGACAATTTACTCTGCGGGTACTGACTTATTAACCTTAATTAACGACATTCTGGATTTAGCGAAAATCGAATCCGGAACCATGTCAATTGACATGCATCAGATGTTATTTTCCGAGTTAGGCGATCAATTAGAACGCACCTTTGGACAAATAGCTCAGAATAAAGGACTAGGCTTTACAATTGAACTTGCGCCGGATTTACCCAAAACTCTCTACACTGATAGCAAACGTTTACAACAAGTCTTAAAGAACTTACTTTCCAACGCTTTTAAATTTACCGAACGTGGAGAAGTTCGTTTACGAGTAGAAGTAGTCAAAGCCGGTTGGAATTCATCACAAGAAACCTTGAATCGCGCCCACAGTGTAATTGCTTTCTCAGTCAGCGATACAGGTATCGGAATTGCGCCAGATAAACAAAAAGTAATATTTGAAGCCTTTCAACAAGCCGATGGTAGTACTAGTAGAAAATACGGCGGTACAGGATTAGGTTTATCAATTAGCCGCGAAATCGCCCGCTTATTTGGTGGAGAAATTAAACTGATCAGCGAACCGAATCAAGGTAGTACCTTTACTTTCTACCTTCCCCAAACCAGCCCAGAGTTACGCGGTTTGAGTTCTGAAGTTTTAACACCAAGACCAATTTCTAGCCCTCAATTCCTCGCTGCTACTAACCATTCTCCCGTACTCAACGACGATCGCGCAATCTTAGCCGAAGACGATCGCGTTTTATTAATTGTCGAAGATGACATTAACTTTGCCCGTATCCTTTTAGATATGGCGCGACAGCAAGGATTTAAGGTGATTACCGCCCAAAATGGCAGTATTGGACTCACCTTAGCCCAGCAATATCATCCTTCCGCCATTTTATTAGATATCCGCCTCCCAGAAATGGACGGTTGGACAGTGTTAGACAGGTTAAAACATAACCCCAAAACTCGTCACATCCCCGTTCATATCATTACTGTGGAAGAAGGAAGACAAAGGGGTTTACAACTCGGTGCGATCGCCTATTTACAAAAACCCCTCACCAGCGAAGCGATTTCCGCAGCCTTAACTAAAATTAAAGGCTTTATCGAACGGCGAGTGAAAAACTTGCTAGTAGTAGAAGATGACGACACCCAACGCCACAGCATCGTTGAATTAATTGGAAATAACGACGTAACTACCACAGCCGTGGGTACAGGAAAAGCAGCCCTCGAAGCCATCCAAAATCAGTATTATGATTGTCTAGTGCTGGATTTAGGTCTACCAGATATGACAGGTTTTGAGTTAATCGAGCAGATTAAACTCTTACCTAATGGGAAAAGCTTACCAATCATTGTTTATACAGGTCAAGAACTGAGTAGAACCCAAGAAACAGAACTAAGACGGTTAGCTGATACCATCATCGTCAAAGATGTGCGATCGCCTGAACGTCTCTTAGATGAAACCGCACTATTTTTACATCGCGTCCAAGCAAATCTACCAGCACCAAAACGGGAAATATTAGAACAGCTACATGCTAGAGACTATTTACTCACAAATAAAAAAGTCTTAATTGTAGACGACGATGTGCGTAACATCTTCGCCTTAACAAGTATGCTAGAGCGATATCAAATGCAAGTAGTCTATGCCGAAAATGGTAGAGAAGGAATTGCCATTTTAGACAATACACCAGACATTGATATTGTGTTGATGGACGTAATGATGCCAGAAATGGACGGTTACGAAACAACCAAACTCATCCGCCAAAACAATAAATTACGCAGCCTCCCAATTATTGCCCTCACCGCCAAAGCCATGCAAGGCGATCGCGAAAAATGCATCGCCGCCGGTGCATCAGACTACATCACCAAACCTGTAGATACGGAACAATTGCTTTCTTTATTGCGCGTTTGGCTATATAGGTAAGGGCATGGGGCATGGGGTATGGGGCATTGGGCATGGGGCATTAAGCTAGAGGTTTTGAGGTTGGAAGTTAGAGTTTTGATTGCGGAGGTTGGGGCTTTTATCTTGGAAATTGTAATTTTAAGCGTAAATGTTGCGGCTTTGATGCTGGAAGTTGCAGCTTTAAGCCTCAACGTTGCGCCTTTTATCTCGGAAGTTGCAGCTTTAAGCCTCAACGTTGCGCCTTTTATCCCGGAAGTTGCGGCTTTAAGCCTCAACGTTGCGCCTTTTATCCCGGAAGTTGCAGCTTTCAACCTCAACATTGCGCCTTTTATCTCGAAAGTTGCAGCTTTCAACCTCAACATTGCGCCTTTTATCTCGAAAGTTGCACCTTTCAACCTAACTTTTGATTAATCATACCCAATGCCCAATGCCCAATGCCCCATGCCCAATGCCCAATACCCAATGCCCCATGCCCAATGCCCAATGCCCAATGCCGAATACCCCATGCCCCATTTAGAAGAAATCGAAATTCAACTTTTGCTAGAGGGTATATACCGTTACTATGGTTTAGATTTTCGCAATTATGCGCTAGCTTCTCTAAAACGTAGAATTTGGAATACTATTCGCGCAGAAAATTTAACTACCATCTCCGCTTTACAAGAAAAAGTCTTGCACGATCGCGAATGCATGGAACGATTTTTATTAAATCTTTCCGTTCATGTAACTTCGATGTTTCGCGATGCTGACTTTTACATTGCCTTTAGAAATAAAGTAGTACCTCTATTAAAAACTTATCCTTTTATTCGCATTTGGCACGCAGGTTGTTCTACTGGCGAAGAAGTTTATTCTATGGCAATTTTGCTGCAAGAAGAAGGACTTTATCATCGTTCCCGTCTTTATGCTACAGATATGAATGAAACAGTATTGCGCAAAGCAAAAGATGGGATTTTTCCTTTAGAATTAATGCAGCAGTATACCCATAATTATTTACAAGCAGGTGGTAAAACTTATTTTTCTGAATATTACACAGCCGCCTACGATAGCGCCATCTTTCGCTCATCCTTAAAGGATAATATTGTCTTCTCCCCGCATAATTTAGTTACAGATGGTTCTTTTAATGAATTTAATGTCATCTTTTGCCGCAACGTTTTAATCTATTTTGATAAAACCCTGCAACAGAGGGTACATCATTTACTTTATGAAAGCCTAATTAGGTTTGGCATATTAGGTTTAGGACGCCAAGAATCTCTGAAATTTACACCTTATGAACAACAGTATGAAGCCTTAGATGTTCGTGAGAAGCTTTATCGGAGAATAAGTTAGAATTAAAGATAAAAAAGTCACTCCATGCCTGCTAAAGATATTTACCATGATGCTGTCAAAAATGCTCTGATTAAAGATGGTTGGCTAATAATTGCTGACCCTTACATAATTAAATATGAAGACGCTGAACTTTATGCTGATTTAGCTGCTGAGAAACGGGAGCATCCCAAATGTGCAAAAACGCCCTCACCCTATAAGGGTGGGGCTAGAAATACGAAGCCTGCCTTCGCAGGCTATCAAACTTTTTAGCCTGCGAAGGCAGGCTTTGTTGGTATAGCAATACCCTTCTAGGGTATTGCGTCAAAATTGGGATACTCCCCTGAGAAACCAATAGCAGCAGAACGCCAAGGGCAAAAAATTGTTGTAGAAATTAAAAGCTTTGTCGGGAAATCTCAGATGTATGACTTTCATAACGCCCTGGGTCAATACATCGTTTATCGTAACCTTATCCAAGTCAGTGAACCTGAATATAATTTATATCTAGCAATTGACGACATTGTTTATTTTAACTTTTTTCAACGTCCATCAATTCAGCTAATTATCCGCCAAAATAACCTGCAATTAATGATTGTCGATACTGAACAGGAGCAAATTGTGCAATGGATACCTTAATCCAATATCGCAATACTGTGCAAAAAAACCTTAAAAAATACTACGAACTCAGCAATACTCAATCTGCTAAAAATACAGAACCGACAATTAGCGATCGCCTGATTTTAGACGAACAAAGCGATCAATACCTGTGGCTGCGTTGTGGTTGGGATGGCAAAAGACGAGTACAACACATTATTTTATACTTGCAGATTCACAACGGTAAAATCTGGGTGGAAGAGGATAGCACCAACTTGGCAATTGTTGACGATCTATTAGCCGCAGGTATTCCTCAGACGGATATCATTCTCGGTTTTCATCATCCTAGTAAACGAGCATTAACGGAATTTGCGATCGCCTAGAGTCAGTCAACCGTCAACAGTCAACCGTCAACCAAGCCTTTGACAGCCAACTACGATCTTTCTACAATGAGCCTTTAGAAACGAAAACCAAGTCTTTGAGCAAAACATCTAGTATATCTTTATTCCTTTTCCTCAAAGCTGTAACCTGAGATAGTTGTAAAAGTCCTCCAGAAAGCCGAAAGTCTATAAAAAAGCATAGAAACTAATTTTTTAGTCTAGCTAGGAGTCTATACCCATAATGCCGTCCGAATTACCAGTAAATATTCTCCTGGTTGATGACCACGCCGAAAACTTGTTGGCTTTAGAAGCTATATTAGACAGCCTGGGTCAGAATCTGGTAAGGGCGACATCGGGGGCCCAAGCTTTGAGATGTTTGCTCAATCAAGATTTTGCGGTGATTTTGCTCGATGTGCAAATGCCAGAGATGGATGGATTTGATACAGCCACTCTCATCCGCCAAAGAGAGCGATCGCGTCATACCCCAATCATTTTTTTAACGGCATTTAGTACCAACGAATCAATGGTATTTAAAGGCTATTCTCTAGGCGCAGTAGACTATCTGTTTAAGCCCATTGAGCCGGAAATCTTGAAATCAAAGGTGGCGGCGTTTGTCGATTTGTTTCAAAAAACCGCAGAGGTAGAACGCCAAGCCGCCCAATTAGCAGCCTTAAATGCCAGTTTGCAAAAGAGTGAAGAACAGTTTCGTTCTTTGTGTGTTAACTCGCCAATCGGCATTTTTTTAACTGATGCAGATGGTAATTGTACTTATACAAATCCCCGCTACCAAACGATTTTAGGGATTTCTGGTGAAGAATGTTTAAACAAAGGTTGGTTGCGATCGCTAGCACCCCAAGATAGAGAAACTATCTTTGCAGACTGGGCAAGCTGCGCCCAAAAAGGGGGAGAATATTATAACGAGTTTACTATTCTCAACCCAGAGGGGGATGTCAGATGGTTAACTTTGCGTTCCTCACCGATGCTATCCGAGCGAGGCACAGTTATTGGTTATGTAGGTACAGTAGAAGATATTAGCGATCGCAAACGAGCCGAAGAAGAACGCGCCAAATTAATCCGCGAACAAGCCGCACTCAAAGAAGCGGAAGCCGCCAACCGGATGAAAGATGAGTTTTTAGCCACCTTATCTCACGAACTGCGTACCCCTTTAAATTCAATTCTCGGTTGGTCGAAACTTCTACGCAATCGCAAACTTGATGAAAAAGCTACGGCGCGAGCTTTGGAAACCATTGAACGCAACGCTTTATTACAAGAACAACTCATCGAAGATATTTTAGATGTCTCGCGCATCATTCGCGGCAAACTATTTTTAAATATTTGCCCTGTTAATTTAGTTACAGTGATTGACGCCGCCGTAGATACAGTACGTCTCCAAGCCGAAGCCAAAAATTTGACATTTGAATTTGCGATCGCACCCAGTGAAGCGGGTAGCATTGATGAAGTCAGGAAAAAAGCCAAAAAGCTAAAAGAGAATAACGGCTATGTCTCTGTAGCTAGCCATCTAGCTTCACCTTTTATGGTGTCTGGCGATCCTGATAGATTACAACAAGTCGTCTGGAACCTACTCAGCAATGCAATCAAGTTCACACCGCAAAACGGGCGAGTGGAAATTAGATTATCAGCGATTAAGGGTAAAGAAATCAAAGACAGCTACGCCCAAATTCAAGTGAACGATACAGGTATAGGCATAAAACCTGACTTTTTGCAATATGTATTCGATCGCTTTCGTCAAGCTGACGGCAGTACAACTCGCAGTCATACTGGCTTAGGATTAGGATTAGCGATCGCGCGTCACTTAGTAGAATTACATGGCGGAACGATCCACGCTGATAGCCCAGGTGAGGGACAAGGCGCAACTTTTACTGTCAGATTACCATTTTTAGCACCTAAAACCCAAGAAAGCAGCGAAAAATCCCCGGAACAAGCCTTAGTTACCCCCAAATTACCGCTAAAAAATTTACGACTGCTAGTAGTCGATGACGATACTGATACCCGCCATTTTCTTACCGTCGCCTTACAACAAGCTGGTGCAGAAGTCACATCTGTAAATTCCGTTCAAGAAGCCCTGGCTGCAATTCAAAAATATCCCCTAGATATTTTAATTAGCGATATTGGAATGCCAGAAGAAGACGGCTATACATTAATTCGCAAAGTCAGACTGCTACCACCAGAACAAGGCGGAACAATTCCCGCGATCGCTCTTACCGCCTATGCTAGAGAAGAAGACGCCAAACAAGCAATAGAAGCTGGTTTTCACATGTATGCTACCAAACCAGTTGAACCAACTCAATTAATTGATGCGATCGTTAAATTAGCCGAACAGAATTACCCAAATTAAAATATTTCGTAAATTATACCAATTTGAAAAAATCCGACAGATTGTAGGGGCACTGGCACTGCCATGCCCTCTAGAAGATTTTGATGTGTTGCAAAGATTATTTGAATTGGGATAAGGGACTTCCAAATAAAAAAATATTCCAATCATTAACTTACCAAACCCGCAACTCGTAGGGGCGGGGTAACCCCGCCCCTACAATTTGGCATAATTTATTTTTTGGAGTTCCCTAAGACAAAGGCTATTTTTAGCAAATGCGATCGCAAAAACGAGAAAACGTAGCTGTCATATAGCTTGTTATTCAACATTGCAATTTTTAAGCAATTAATCAACCCAAAAACTTGCGCAAAACACCAAAATGATTGCGCTATTTACCGAAATGAGTAAGCAACAAGGCTTTTTATCTGCGGAAAACACCAAAATGACTGCGTGATTTACCAAAATGAGAAAGCAATAAGGCTTTTTGAGTAAGTGAAATGGCTTTTTACCTGCGGAAAACACCAAAACCAGAAAGCAATAAGGCTTTTTGAGTAAGCGATAAGGCTTTTTAAGTAAGTGAAATGGCTTTTTACTTACTTAAAACATCTAAATGAGAAAGTAATCAGCTTTTTTGTTTACTCAAAATATAAAAATGAGTCCCTAATTTAAAGAAATCATCAAGCGCTGTCTACCACAGGCTACGCCTACAGACTTTTTGAGTCAGCAATGAGTTATAGCATTACAAATCACCTGTGTCATACCCATTTGAAAAAATAATGCGACAGATGGTAGGGGCATGGCACTGCCCACCTGTGTCAACTTAAGGCGAAACCCACTTGGCGACAATGTTCTGCCCTCACCCCCAGCCCCTCTCCTACAGGAGAGGGGAGCAAGAGATTTAATTCCCCTTCTCCTGAGGGAGAAGGGGTGAGGGGATGAGGGCGAGGGTTTTTGTACAACACGCGCCGTATATAGCTTTTAGCTTAAGTTGACACCAATAGGCACTGCCATATCCTCTAGAATATATTGATGTGCTGTATTTGTATTGATATTAAATTAGTTGGGGTTTAGCACCTCACAAATAAAGACAACCAATTTAAAAATTTATTGTGGCTTTCCCCAACTATTAGGAATTAGTAATTATTTTATCCTCTTGCTGATAACCAATTAGTTAAATCAGCCATCGAGGTAAAATCAAGTAAATCCTCAGCTAATGTTTCCAACTCGTTAATAGTTAAAGAGCGCACCTGCTCAAGTAATGCCTCATCAACATTAACTAGACGACGATTGAGTAACCGTGTCACTAATGATAATGCTTCTTGTTGCTTGCCGATTTCAATACCACTGCGCTCAAAAGAAGTTACATATTTCATCCGTCGTCTAGCCTCCAGTTGTTGTATTTCTAGTTTAAACTCTGCTTCTAAATTGGGTGGCAAAGTTAACATCCAATCCACAAACGCTATTAAATTAATTACATCCTGTTCCTCAAAGCCTTTTTCATACAACCTTTGTACCAACGCCAATTTTTGCTGTTTACGGTTGTTGCGGTCATTACGGGTATTCAGTGCCGCTAAGTGTGCCATGACTACCGTTGCGAATGGGTTATTGTCGTTGTCTAGTTCCAATAACCTTGGTTGATAATCTATCAATTTAATAATCGGAAATTGAAAATTTAACCTACACCCAAATAAACTATAACCAAATTGTTCCGGTCGCCAATTTGCTTTTTCATCACCTAAAATTGCTAAAGAAGCTACCGATTTTTTGTATCTATCGTAAATGCGATAATTATAGGTATACATCCTCGCGGCAAAATCCGCTTCTTCTTGAGATTGCACCTCAACATGAATTAACACCCAAGTTTCTTGACCATTTTGCAGATAAACTTTGACCAATTTGTCAGCAAAACGACGACCGATTTCTGCATCGGCTACTACTTCTTGTAATTCTTTATCGAGAAATTCTGGCTGTTGTCTCCAATCAATTTCATTATATGCATTGGGGAAAAAGAACTGCATAAATTCGGAAAAATATGTTTGTAAAATATCCTTCCAGGGTGAATCATATTCGGTTGCGGGATTGAGATTTTTGTTGTCATTATTATCAGTCATTATCGTCAATTGTGGATTGCTTCAAAGGAATATATTCTGCTGTGGGCGATCGCTTTACTTGAACATTGAGCCGATATATCACCAAAAACCTGCAATAAGCTGGATAAAAGCTTGATTTTCCACATTATGCCAGAAATTATACTTATCTCTGTCTCATCACAGGTAAAATTTAGCAATCAAATCGGATTAGAGAAGTACAAATATTTACATGCTCTTTTATTAACAAAATTCTTAATATTGCCAAAATTTACTAACGAGATGGGCTAAGGAATTCTAAAAAGTCAATTCTCAATCGAGATTGTGGGATATTGTTAAATAGGTTAGAGATTAAGCGAATAAATAATTAAGAATGAAACTGGCAGCACGAGTAAGTCAGGTAACACCCTCTTTAACCTTAGCGATCGCAGCTAAAGCTAAGGCAATGAAAGCAGAGGGGATAGATGTTTGTAGTTTTAGCGCTGGAGAACCGGATTTTGATACCCCAGCCCATATCAAAGCAGCAGCCGAAAAAGCTTTGGATGAAGGGAAAACCAAATATGGCGCAGCCGCCGGAGAACCAAAGTTAAGGGAAGCGATCGCCCACAAGCTGAAAACAGATAACGGACTCGATTACAAAGCCGAAAATGTTATCGTCACCAATGGCGGGAAACATTCTCTCTACAACTTGATCGTCGCTCTCATCGATCCAGGTGATGAAGTCATTATTCCCGCACCCTATTGGCTCAGTTATCCGGAAATGGTTACTTTAGTCGGGGGAGTATCCGTAATTGTACATACAGATGCTTCCACGGGCTATAAAATTACTCCCGAACAACTGCGCCAAGCAATTACCCCCAAAACCAAGCTATTTATCCTCAATTCCCCATCTAACCCCACGGGAATGGTATATACCCCAGAGGAAATTAAAGCCTTGGCAGAGGTAGTAGTTGATGCAGATATCTTTGTTGTTTCTGACGAAATTTACGAGAAAATTCTCTACGATGGCGCAGAACATATCAGCATCGGTTCCTTGGGAAAAGAAATTTTTGCCCGCACTTTAATTAGCAACGGCTTTGCCAAAGCTTATTCTATGACAGGCTGGCGACTTGGCTATTTAGCCGGGCCTGTAGAAATCATTAAAGCCGCCAGTACCATCCAAGGGCATAGTACATCTAACGTTTGTACCTTTGCTCAATATGGCGCGATCGCGGCTTTAGAAAGTGAGCAAAATTGCGTGGAAGAAATGCGCCAAGCCTTTGCCAAACGGCGACAGGTAATGTTAGACAGACTCAACGCCATCCCCGGCTTGAGTTGTCCCAAACCAGATGGTGCTTTTTATCTGTTCCCCGACATCAGCAAAACCGGCTTAAAATCCCTAGAATTCTGCGATGCGCTGATCGAAGAACATCAAGTAGCAGTAATTCCCGGTATTGCCTTTGGTGCCGATAAAAACATCCGCCTTTCCTACGCCACAGACATGGCAACAATTGAAAAAGGCATGGATCGATTGGAGAAATTTGTGCGATCGCGAATTTAGAATTATGGGGCATTGGGCATTGGGCATTGGGCATTGGGCAATAGTCTCTCCAACTTCCTCTGCCTCCTCTGCCTCCTCTGCTTCCTCTGCCTCCTCTGCTTCCTGCCTCTCTCACAACAACCCCATCTCCTGCAAACCCTGACGCAGCCTTTGGGCTTCTTCGGGGTTTTGTTCTTGGTGGAGAGCGATCGCATTTTTAAAGGCAATTAAACTTGCTTGGTGATTGCCGACTTTTAGCTGCACTACTCCTAAATTTTGGTAAGCTTCTGCATATCTGGGGTTTAACTTGATGGCTTTTTGATAACAGGCGATCGCATCGGTAAATAAACCCATAGCCTTTAATGTCATGCCTAAATTGTAATGTCCGGCAGCAAAATTATCGTCAATTTTCAAAGCTGCTTCATAAGCTTTTCTGGCAGTTTTTAAATCTCCAGCTTCTTTGAGTAAATTCCCAATATTGTTATATGCACCCAACTTTAAAATTGGGTAAATTGGTAACTTAATAGCTGTTTGATAATGCAAACTAGCTTGTTTAGGATTCTGTAACCGACTGTAAGCAATTCCTAAATGATAATGCAATTCATATAAAATTTCATAGTTTTCTTCACTGGTTCTTACTCCTCGTTTAAGAAGTTCTATCCCTTCATTAATCTTGCCAGTGGTAACATACAAAGCCCCCAACTTACTACATACATAAGCATCATAAGGATGAGCAGCTAAAAATTGTTCCATTGCTGCTTGTGCTTTCGCGTATTTATTACCTTGCGCGATCGCACTTTTTTGATATCCTTTATGGAGAATCGCCACACCTTGTAAATAGCCAATTTGCCACTTAGGTTCCTTAGCTAAAATTGTCGCTACGCTATCATCAATTAAAGCGTGATAAGGACGCGAAAATTGAATTTCTGGGTGACGACGAAACAGTCGAGATACTAAAGAATAAGGTGATTGTTCGGCACCAACTTCTTGACGTAGTAGGTTAATTAAAAGATATTCTTCACTTTGAATTACAGAATAAATTTGTGGTACAATTTCTGGTGTTAGCATCTCATCTGCATCTAAAACTAACACCCAGTTACCTTTAACATATTTGAGAGCTTCATTGCGAGCAGTACTAAAATTATTGTTCCATCTAAAATGATGTACTTTTGCACCGTAAGATTTAGCGATTTCTGGAGTGCGATCGCTAGAGCCTGTATCTAAAATTACCATCTCATCGACAACATTTGCTACACTGCTGAGACATTTATGCAGTGTAGCTGCCTCATTTTTAACAATCATGCACAGGCTGAGATTCATAATTAAAGCACTCTAATGATTTGAGAAATTTTACATATTTCTCAATCGAATATAACCGTTTTTAATTTAGTTAAAGAATAGTGAATTTATCCAGAAAATTTCCCCTCAAGCCAGTCACCTCACAATCAGCCCCATTGAATCAGCAAAAATCGCTCACCACCAAGAAAATTGTAGAGACGCGATTCATCGCGTCTGAGATTCATCGCGTCTGAGATTCATCGCGTCTGAGATTCATCGCGTCTGAGATTCATCGCGTCTCCCTTTCACTGATGGATAAAGCCATCAGGCATAATTGTTCCTGTCATAAAGGTTTCACTCATATCTGTAGCGTTAAGATTCGCGCCTGTTAAGTTGGCTTCGCTTAAGTTAGCTTCGCTTAAATCAGCGCCACTTAAATCCGCCCACTGCAAATCAGCTTTCCACATCCGTACCCCGCCCATTTTTGCCCCGCTTAAATTAGCACCCTGCAAATTAGCTGCACTCAGTGATGCCATGTGTAAATTAGCATCACATAAATCTGCATAATTCAAACATGCACCACTTAAATCTGATTCATTTAAATTTGCAGTTGTTAGCGCCGCTTGGCGTAAATCCGCACCACTCAAAATAACTTCCGATAAATTTGCTCTATGAAGTTTCGCACCTCTAAGGTTTGCCCGACTTAAATTAGCCCCACTTAAAGATGCACCAGTGAGGTTAGCACCTTCGAGGTTAACTCTACCAAAATCTACACCACCCAAGTTAGCCCCGCGTAAATCTGCTTCCGGTAATTCTATACCGTTAAAGCTTCTTTCACCTGCTGCATACCTAGTTAGAAGTTCTTTCACATTCATGATTGTTTAGTTCAGATTAACTTAGTGTAAATACCAACTTTGATTGTCACTAAAATGCCAGGTTCAACAACATAGCAAAGCTAAAACAGGCAGCAAAGTTAACTGGATTATTAATGTTGAAACTTCATTGGGAATCGATTTAAAAAATTGTAGCTTACCAAAAACCACGGTTAATTTTAGATAGCAAATTCAACTAAATTAACTAGACTTTTTATTTGCAGTTTCTTTGCATAAAATCAGCACAATAGTGATTAATTTTCATGACTTGTAATTAATTTCCGAAATTCCCAAAAGCAGACAAAGCAGTAACTACAAGTTAATCAAATTAACCAAATACCAATCCGGTGGGTAAAGGTTGAGTCAGTTACCAGAGGTATGTTGTTAAAGGAATAATAGCATCGTCTAGCTATCATACAATAAATATATAAAATATAATAACTAATATGATAAATACTGTGATTTAATGAAATATTATGTAAATAACATTAATTTTCCTAAAAAATATTATATATCCTTGACAATATATTCAATTATTGTATTGCGATGAATTACAGTATTTTTAGTATAGATACTTAATTAATATAAAGATAATACATTAAGTTTTTAAGAGTTATATAGCGCTCCTACTTGAGTTACAAACAGGATTTTTTATAAAACCGCCTTTGCGTAGCGTCTCGCAGAGAAGACGCCAAGGACGCAGAGAAGGGACTTACAAAAAATAAATTACCCAAATTCCGTAGTGCGAGCAGCGTTCGACTGAGCGCTCACGCCGAAGTCTTGCTCGCTTTTGAACACCAGCGAGCGAGACGTTTGTCCTTCGGACACGCTACGCGAACGCACTACAAATTGATTGGGTATTTAAAAAATTGGATGTCCCGAAAGAGAAAGCAGAGAATGTTTATAAATCATTTAGGTTTGCTATAGCAATTTAATATGCAAATCTTCTAATCTACCTTGCATAGGCAAGCTTTATAATCATGAGTTTTCATATTTTATACCAATTCACTAAAAAGTATCAGAGGTACTTAATTAGCTTACTGACATATTAATGACATAAAAATTACATATTATGTTCATACTCTTGCAATACAAATTTAAGAGTTGTGAAATATGCCACCATGTATACTATAAATATCCTGAATAAGATAATTGAAACTCCGTAAATATAGCAAATATGTTTAATCTTAAATAAAATATAGCAAGACTCAATCATTTGTGAAATTTACAAACTCTCTGTTTTTCTCTTATCCTTGGCGTACTTGGCGTACTTGGCGGTTCATTAAAAAATGTTTCTACAACTCAGATAGGATTGCTATATTACCTGATTATCAAGCTGAACTAGATAAGTTAATCAAGAAAACCTAAGCTATTATAAATTCAATGATATAAGTTCAAAAAATCAGCCATGAAAAATTCATTTTTTCAAAACATTAAATACAAAATCAGCAAATTTAAGCAATGGTTTGTCAACACACCAGAAAGAGCATTATTAGAAGCTTACAAAGCAGCGCAGGTAATTAGAAACATTGAAATCGAGCATTTTGGCAATCAAAGGATTTCTGCCTCAACAGGAAACTATACCGAAAATGTCATGTCTTATTGGCAAGGTTATCTGAATAAAAACTTAATTTTTATTAAAGTCAAACTTGCCGAATTTCGCCTCAGTCGCTCAGTGTTAAATATCTCTGAAGCTGCAATTTTAGAACAACTACAGTTTATTGATGATGTCATCTCTAAATATAATATACCAACTGAACAGATAAGTACTATTCAAGACATCTCAAATGTCACACCCATACCAATTAATAACCCAGTTAATAAAAAAGTAAAAATATCTGATAATAATATTGCTAATGTTCCTCCTGTCACTCAAAAAACCGGATTTTTACCTCGTTCTTTAGGGAGAACAATTAATCGCATCCAAGCAGATTTATCACCCCAAGCTGAAGCCGATTTTATCAGAAATTACCATATTACCCAAAGGCGGACAAGAATTGCCTTAAGATTTTTCTTAATTTTAATCCTTGTCCCGCTATTAACTCAGCATATTTTTAAGCAAGTATTGTTCAGTCCACTAGTAGAAAAATTTAGAGGTGAAACAAGCGAGCATATTTTCCTCAATGTCAATATGGAAATTAAGGCTTTGGAGGAATTAAAAAGTTTTGAACACAAACTAAAGTTTGAAAATTTATTATATGAATCACCAAAATTTTCTCATGAAGAAGTTCAAGAACAACTGCGTGAGAAAGCCATAGAAATAGCCGAGGAATTTACTCAGGAAAGTAATAGCGCCATCAGTAATGTATTTGCTGATTTACTATCTTTAGTTGCTTTTGGCATTATAGTGGCTATGAGTAAAAAAGAAATTGTCATTGTCAAGTCTTTTATCGACAATATTGTCTATGGTTTAAGCGATAGTGCTAAGGCTTTTTTAATCATCTTATTTACTGATATATTTGTCGGGTTTCACTCACCACATGGATGGGAAGTACTATTAGAAGGTTTATCAGAACATCTAGGTATCCCCGCCAATAGAAGTGCAATTTTTCTCTTTATTGCCACATTTCCCGTGATTTTAGATACTATATTTAAATACTGGATATTCCGATATCTCAGTCGTTTATCTCCTTCAGCATTAGCGACTTTAAAAGAGATGGACGAATAATTGAGAGTAATCAATGGTGTAAATCAATGCAATTTATTGATAAAGTTGTTTGGATTACTGGAGCATCTTCTGGTATTGGTGAAGCATTAGCTTATCAATTTGCTAATCAAGGAGCAAAATTAATTATTTCCGCCAGACGGGAAGAGGAATTACAAAGAGTCAAACAAAATATCAACAGCGAATGTTTGATTATCACCCTTGATATTACAGATTCGACATCATTAGCAACAGCAGTACAAACTGCAATCAATCATTACCAGAAAATCGATATTTTAGTCAATAATGCAGGTATCAGTCAACGCTCTTTAGCCGTTGATACCCAAGAGATAGTGGATAGAAAAATTATGGAAATTAATTATTTTGGCACTATCAATTTGACTAAAAAAATTCTACCTTATATGATTGCTCGTGGTAGCGGACAAATTGCAGTTGTTTCTAGTATTGTTGGTGCAGTTGGTTTTCCCTTACGTTCTGCTTATGCAGCTTCAAAACATGCTTTACATGGCTTTTTTGAAACCTTGCAATTGGAATTAAAACCTGATAAGAATATTTTTATTACAATTATCTGTCCCGGCAGAATTAAAACCAATATTTCTTATAATGCCTTAAATTATGATGGCAGTGCCTATCAAAGAATGGATGAAGGGCAAGAAAAAGGCATGAATGCTGATATTTGCGCTCAAAAAATGCTGGCGGCTATTTACCGTAAAAAACGAGAAGTTTATATTGGTAGTTTTGATATTTTATTAATTTATTTTAAAAGATATATACCCACATTATTTTATTGGATAGCTAGCAGAGTGAAACCCACATAATTTGTAATTCGTAATTCGTAATTCGTAATTCGTAAGTAAATGAGGTACGCGCTTCGGGGCATGGCAGTGCCAGTGCCCCTACAATCAACGATTATCTGTACTTTATCAACTGGCAATCTGCTGTAATTAAAATAATACGAATGTGGAAAAAGAATATCACAAATGGGTAGGGTCATGGCACTGCCATGACCTCTAGAATATATAGATGTGTCGCAAACATTATTTGAATTGGCATAATAAAATATTTGCGTAAGTCCTGGTTAAAATCTATGGTAGGAAGCCAAAGTACAGGTTTGCTGAGAATCGCCAACTTCTATTTGTAAGGTAGAATGTGCAATACCAAAATGATCGTGCAATTCTTTGCAAGTTTGAATGAGAAAATCATCGCCAGGATGACCAGAAGGAATTACTAAATGCGCTGTTAATGCTGTTTCTGTGGTACTCATAGCCCAAATATGTAAATCGTGAACTTGGGTAACACCAGAAAGTTCAGATAAATAAGTTTGCACTGCTAGTGGTTCAATACTTTCTGGTACAGCATCTAATGCTAAGTTGACTGAATCTTTTAATAATTGCCAAGTTCCAACTACTACTACTGCGACAATTATTAAGCTAACAACTGGATCAAACCACAGCCAGCCAGTCAAAATAATAGTAATCCCAGCTAATACTACTCCTAAAGAAACTCCTGCATCAGCAGCCATGTGTAGAAATGCGCCGCGAATGTTTAAGTCATGTTTGCGACCTGACATAAACATTAAAGCGGTGATAGTGTTAATAATGATGCCAACTATCGCTACAACAATAACTGTATTTCCCCCGATAGATGCAGGTTGACTGAAGCGTTGGACTGCTTCCCAGCCAATTCCGCCCATGACTAATAAAAGTGCGATCGCATTAATTAAAGCCGCTAAAATCGAAGAACGTCGCCATCCATAAGTATAGCGTTGGCTGGGGGGTCGGCTACCCAAAAAACTCGCACCCCAAGCTAGTAATAATCCTAAAACATCACTCATATTGTGCCCTGCATCAGCCAGCAAAGCCAACGAGTTAGCTAAGTATCCATAAGTTGCTTCAATAATGACAAATCCAACATTCAGGATGATACCAACCGTAAAAGCGCGGCTGTAGTTATTAGTACCATGTTCATGCTCATGACTATGATGATGATGATTGTGATGACCATGATGATGATTATGTCCCATCTTTGATACCTAAATAACAGCCAACTTCTGAATACTAGTTTGCAGAATTTTTGTGCTAATTGCCACTAATTTAACTTAATATTAATCTTCTGATTGAAATAGAAAGAAATAAAAAATTTGCCATCCGTATAGCAGAAGTTAAAGCCATTCATCGCCATTATTTTCTTAGAGAAGAGTATTGATTGTTGGTAGGGCAAATACTCTTACACCCAAAACTATGATGAAATAATGAGGATGAATCATGAGTAACTTGGGATATGCCAGTTTATTCATTGTGATGTTAGCAGCATTGTTAGCAGCACTGGCACAAATGAGTATGGCATTAGACGAAGCAGATATTGGACGTTTTTCGATTTGGACAGGAATTGCTTCTGTAATTGCAGGGTTACCAATGATGTTGTGGTGAATAGGTGTCAATGGTCAATGGTCAATGGTCAATGGTCAATGGTCAATGGTCAATGGTCAATGGTCAATGGTCAATGGTCAATGGTCAATGGTCAATGGTCAATGGTCAATGGTCAATGGTCAATGGTCAATGGTCAATGGTCAATGGTCAATGGTCAATGGTCAATGGTCAATGGTCAATGGTTGATGGTCAATGGTAAAAAATAAACAACTATTGACTTTGGACTATTGACTTTGGACTATTGACTTTGGACTATTGACTCTTGACTCTTGACTATTGACTCTTGACCAGCCAACTAAGTAAAAATTTAGCTTATTCCTCGAAGTTTGCGAGTATTATCAACTAAACTCTGAGCAAAGCTATCAAAGCGTTGGGAGAGTTGTTCATCTTTGAGTTTACCTTCAGGACTAAAAGCACCCCAAGCTTGTCCAATCGCAATTTGTTCAGGAATTACCCAACCATGTACCCAGCGCAAAATTAACCGTAAGTCATTAAGGGCGTTACTATTTGACTGTCCACCTAAGACGCTAATTAGTCCAGTCACCTTACCAGACAATTCTTCAAAGCTCAATAAATCCAGTGCATTTTTCAATACACCACTGACACCGCCATGATACTCTGGTGTCGCTAAAATTAAACCATCAGCATTTTTGACTGTATCCCGCAAACGTAGAACTTCTGGAAAATCTGGATATTCTTTACCACCATTGCAAAATGGTAGCTGCATCTGCCGTAAATCCAGAATTTCTACTTCTGCACCCAATACTTCTACCCTTTGTGCTGCCAGTTCTAAAGCAAGCTGGGTATAGGAGTTGGATCTTAAACTACCACCAATACCAACAATTTTCACCATAATTTCACCCACCAACTCAATAACAACATTTACTAAATCACTAGATATCTGCTAGCACTCAGATTTTTGAAAAGCGGAATCATTACGACTATGGCTATTTTAGCAATTTTGTTGAAAAATATGTCAAGAGTCATTAGAGACGCGATGAATCGCGTCTGTACAATAATCAGCAATGCCCAATGCCCAATGCCCAATGCCCAATGCCCAATGCCCCATGCCCATATTTTGTCAAAATAGATACCATGTATATAGCCTCATGGCGCATATAGCTACCTACCAATTTGCTAGGCTCAAAGTTGGGTTTATTTTCATTCCCTGATTTTAGGGACTGTATTCTGAAAACCTAATGAAAAAACTCTGGGAAATGGTTTTGTGTGGAAGCTAAACTAGATGAGAAAACATTTATTTCCCGTTATTTCAATTTTGGCTAGAAGAATAGGCATAAAAACAGCGCGCAGCTTTTGCCACCAGGAGAAAGGTAATTGTTATGAAAGTTTTAGGTAAAAAAGAATTGTACAAACAGCCATCGACAAAGCGTGTTTCTTGGGCTGGAGCATTAGCTGCCAGTTTGATATTATTACCGGGGATTGTCGCTGGCAATCCAGCCTTGGCGCAAAAAGCAGAGCGCAATTCCTTAAGTTATGGGGAGTTGATTAAAAAAACAGACAAGGGGGAAGTGGCAAAAGTCGAACTGGATGAGGCGGAAAATATTGCCAAAGTGTACTTAGTTGGGCAAAAAGATACACCGATTCAAGTGAAACTTTTAGACCAAAACACAGAGTTAATTAATAAACTCAAAGAAAAAAATGTGGAGTTTGGGGAAGTTTCTTCCGCCAACAGTAGAGCTGCTGTGGGGTTATTGATTAACCTGATGTGGATTTTACCACTGGTGGCTTTAATGCTATTGTTTTTGCGCCGCTCTACGAATGCTTCTAGCCAAGCAATGAATTTTGGCAAATCGCGAGCGCGCTTTCAAATGGAGGCGAAAACGGGAGTAAAATTTGAGGATGTGGCAGGGGTAGAAGAAGCTAAAGAAGAACTGCAAGAAGTCGTCACATTTTTGAAACAGCCAGAAAGATTTACGGCTGTCGGCGCAAAAATTCCCAAAGGTGTGCTGTTAATTGGGCCTCCGGGTACAGGTAAAACTTTACTCGCAAAAGCGATCGCAGGAGAAGCGGGCGTTCCCTTTTTTAGCATTTCTGGCTCAGAATTCGTAGAAATGTTTGTTGGTGTGGGTGCATCCCGCGTCCGCGATTTATTTAAAAAAGCCAAAGAAAATGCACCCTGTTTGATATTTATTGATGAAATTGACGCTGTTGGTAGACAACGGGGTGCGGGTATCGGTGGCGGTAACGATGAAAGAGAGCAAACTCTAAATCAATTGCTCACGGAGATGGATGGTTTTGAAGGTAACACTGGCATCATTATAATTGCTGCCACTAACCGTCCCGATGTCCTTGATGCAGCGTTATTACGTCCCGGACGCTTTGATAGACAGGTGATTGTTGATTCACCAGATTTAAAAGGGCGCTTGGATATTTTAAAAGTTCATGCCCGCAATAAGAAAATCGATCCTAGTGTATCTCTAGATGCGATCGCGCGCCGCACCCCAGGATTTACAGGCGCAGATTTAGCTAACTTACTCAACGAAGCTGCAATTCTCACCGCCAGACGCAGAAAAGAAGCCATTACCATCCTGGAAATTGATGATGCTGTCGATCGGGTAGTTGCAGGGATGGAAAGAACCGCCCTAGTAGATAGTAAGGCTAAACGGTTAATTGCTTACCACGAAGTTGGACATGCCTTAGTCGGAACCTTAATTAAAGACCACGACCCCGTGCAGAAAGTTACCCTGATTCCGCGCGGACAAGCACTAGGTTTAACTTGGTTTACACCCAACGAAGAACAGGGTTTAATTTCCCGTTCTCAACTCAAAGCGAGAATTACCTCAATTTTAGGTGGTCGCGCTGCTGAGGAAGTTGTGTTTGGTAAGCCAGAAGTTACCACCGGCGCAGGTGATGACTTGCAAAAAGTCACAAATTTAGCCCGCCAAATGGTCACCCGATTTGGGATGTCTACCTTAGGCCCCTTATCTTTAGAAAATCAAAGCGGCGAAGTATTTTTAGGGCGCGATTGGATGAATAAATCAGAATATTCGGAAGAAATTGCTGCCAAAATTGATGCCCAAGTCCGGGAAATTATCAGTAGTTCTTACCACACTGCAAAATCAATCTTGGAACAAAACCGTGTTGCTTTAGAACGCTTGGTAGATTTGTTATCAGACCAAGAGACAATTGAAGGCGAACTATTCCGCCAAATTGTTGCTGAACATGCGCAGGTTGCTGATGAAAAAGTAGCTGTATCTCATTAGTAGTCAAGCTTGAAAATAGGGGCTAGGGGCTAGGGGCTAGGGGCTAGGAAAGAGCAATTTTCATCAAAGGCGGCGGGAAACCTTCCCTTTCCCCCTGCCTTTTCCAGTCAGCTTTTCATCTATTTTAGATGGTATCCTTATTTGCGCTATAAAAATTTTTGCTACCACCAACAAAACTTTTAAAACATCCTCTAAACTCCATCCATTGTGGGTGGAGTTTTTTATGATGTCCTAATGTGACTATAACTATACAATCGCCTACTGGGATTATTTCAAGTGAATTGGGTAACTTAAGATAGCAGTCTTTGCAGACTTGATCCCAATATGGCAAATCAACATCTCAAGAAATTAAATCTATTCTTCTTTGTTATGACAATCCCAGTACGAAAACTTAGTTTCGCAATCGCGCTAATGGGATTAAGTCTAATCAGTGCTTGTAATCAGTCCATCACTACAACCAAAACATTGGAGGCGAAAGAACCACATCGCCAAGCTACAGCCGCAGTAGCCCAACGTTTTGATGGTACCACAGTCACCTTTGTAGCACTTAAATATCCCATTGGTAATGCTTTTGCAGCTCGTGCCAAAGAGTTTGAAGCCATGACTGGAGCGAAAATTGTCTTTAAACCGGCTGCTTTCGGGGAATTGTACGATTTCATTGCTAAAGATTACAAAAATAAAGCCAATCAGTATGACGTAATTGTCTATACCCCACTGTGGCTGCCTGACTTGGTGAATGCCAATTATCTGGCGGATATTAGCGATCGCGTCAAAACCGATCCAGTTTTGCAATGGAATGACATCACTCCCTTTTATCAAAAATATAGCGCCAGTTATCACAATAAAATCTATGGGCTACCTGTAGATGGCGACTACTATATGCTTTACTACCGGAGTGATTTACTGGAAAAGGCTGGTTTTAAGCCTCCTAGCACTTGGGATGAATATCTGGCCATTGCCAAACACTTCCACGGTAAAGACCTCAACGGAGATGGTACGCCAGATTATGGCTCTTGTTTACCAAAACTCCGCAATCATGTAATTAGCTGGGCATTCTGGTCAATTGCCAGTTCTTTTCTACAAACTCAAGGAACTAATCAAGGAGGCTTTTTTGATCCAGAGACAATGAAGCCGTTGATTAATAACCAAGCATTTGCCAAGGCATTAGCAATTTATAAAAAAACTGGAGAATACGGCCCCCCCGATGAGTTAAAGCACTCTATGGATGATACACGAGAACGATTTATCGGTGGACGGTGTGCCTTGACTATGGATCATGGGAATACAGGTACATTGACCATTGCGCCAGGATCGAAGGTGGTCGATAAAGTTGGTACTAGTATTCTCCCAGGTACGAAGGAAGTTTTAGACCGCAAAACTGGTAAACTCGTGACCTGCGACAAATTTAACTGTCCCTATGCAGTCAACGGTGTGAATCATGCTCCCTATGCAGCCTTGATTGGATGGACGGCTGGGGTGAATGCCTCATCTCCTCCCCAAGTGCAAGCGGCGGCTTATGCTTTTATCTCCTATGTCAGCCAACCTGCTCAGTCCAATGTTGATGTGACAGTGGGTGAAACTGGTTTTAACCCCTATCGGGTGTCTCAATTTTCCAGCAATCAAATTTGGGTAAAAGCAGGGATGAGTCCCTCGGCGGCGAATAAATATTTGGGGGGAATTGGTGCTAGTCTGAATAACCCTAACATGATGATGGATCTCACCATCCCCAACAACAACGGCTATCAACAAAAAATCTTAGATAGCGCAGTGGCAGACTTTTTAGCGGGTGATATCAATCTCAACCAAGCGGTGACAACCATCGATACAGAATGGGAAAAATTAACTGAAAAAATGGGTCGCAGTCAACAAAAAACGGTTTATCGAATTGGTTTAGGACTGAACCCATAAGTATTTACACAAAATTATTCAGTCAACAAGCATCTATTTGGAAATATCTTTTCTGAAAATTTTCTGCTCAAAACTTTGAAAAAGTTTTAACAACAGTGCAGTTCCCAGCCCCCAAGCTGAGTTCACAATCAATCCTGTGATGATCAAATTGGGTTGCCATCCACCAGCAATAGGCATTCCTTTAAGCGGTAAAACTACGAATAAAAAAACACTAGTAGGTGCGATCGCACTAAAGATGAGAGTCTGCCACCATGCTAATGAGGAGTTGGATCTCAAGATCAATACTGCGAGGATGATTCCCCAAATACCACCCCAAAATGCCAAAGATAAGACCTGTGGAACACCAAATGGTGGGGTAGGTTGTGTTGCATAGGCAGAAATTGAAATGAAGTTAATTGCATGAAGAATGGTTAACGCTACTTGGTGGAAAACCAACACAGCAAAAAAGCCAGCAGTAAATCCAGCCAGAAATTTAAACAATGTCTGATTCTGAGTCATCGGAAAATCCTTGAAGTTTTTAACTTCAACATATAGATAATTTTCTGGTCTATTCTACTGCCATAAAACGGAATGTTCATCAAATCTACTGTGTTGACATCAGCTTTTTGCTGGCGGTATTAAGAAAATTAATTTGACGTTATTAAGTTAAATGTACTGGGTATTCTAAATCAGATAAATAGCAAACTCAACCTGACTATATTTGGAATTTTGAATTAATTTATCAAGTTGGGTTAGGACTGAACCCACAGAGTATCTTGAGCGAGAACAAAAGAAAATGCAAAATTGGAATTTAAGTACAAAAATTGTGCTGGCGTTTTCTGCTTTAATTACGTTAGCGGCAGGCAGTTTAGCCTTGGGTCAATATTGGCAGTTACGCCTGAGTTTGCGACAAGCAACGAGCGATCGCCTGCTAGAAATTTTGCAGCTAGCTAAACCCCAGATTGACAGCGACTATCACAGTCTGGTCGTGCAGCCAAAGGATAAAGATACGCCATTCTACCAAATTAACGCCAAGCAATTACAGCAAATCCAGGCAGCCAGTAATGACATTCGGCATATTTATACAGTCCGTCCCCAAGCGAATGGTGAGTACAGGTATGTGCTAGATTACTCGCCAGACAATTCCACACCCGCAAAAGTAGGCGATCGCTTAGATCCAATACCTCCCCTCCTAGCAGCTGGCGGCTTGCTCAAACAACCCAAAACTGAGCGGGAAATTACTGTTAATAATAATGGCATCCCTGTGCTGTATGGTTATGCACCAATCACCGATCAATATAATCGCCAGGATGGTTTGCTGGTGGTTGAGTTGGATGCTAGACCGATTCTCCAACGAGAAATAGAAGCCCAAACAATTGCTCTAATCACCTTCATCGGCATTTTATTGCTGACTTTGGGGATTGTTTGGTGGTTGGCGCAATCTTTAGTGGTACGTCCTACCCTGAAGCTGAACCACGCAGCCAAGCAATTAGCACAAGGAAAATGGGATGAACCCCTACCTACGGAGCGACTTGATGAATTGGGAGCGTTGGCTCGTTCTTTTAATCACATGGCTGAACAGTTAAAAATATCATTTCATGAGCTAGAGGTTTACTCCCAAACCCTAGAGCAAAAAGTAGCAGAACGTACCCGCGAATTATCTGAGTCTCAACAGTTATTGGATTTGGTGATGAACAATATTCCCCAATCCATCTTTTGGAAAAACCGCCAAAGTGTTTATCTAGGCTGTAACCAAAGTTTTGCTAAAGTTGCTGGGGTGGAAATTCAGGAGATTGTCAATCAAACAGACTATGAACTGCCTTGGACAAAAGAGGAAGCTGATTTCTTTGTGGCGTGCGATCGCCGGGTGATGGATTCCGATACGGCAGAATTAGGAATTGTTGAACCCCAAATGCAAGCTGATGGTAAACAATGCTGGTTAGAAACGAGTAAAGTACCTCTCCATGACACCGAAGGTAATGTTATGGGAATCATGGGCATTTTTCAAGACATTACACCATACAAAGAAGCAGAAAAAGCAGCCCAGCAAGCCAGTCAAGCGAAAAGTGAGTTTTTAGCGAACATGAGTCACGAACTGCGGACACCTCTCAATGGCATCCTTGGTTATGCTCAAGTCTTGGTACGCTCCAAAAATCTTCCTGACAAAGAACTTCATGGTGTCAATATCATCTATCAGTGCGGCTCTCATTTGCTGAATTTGATTAATGATGTCCTGGATATTGCCAAAATTGAAGCCCGCAGATTAGAACTAGTTCCTCAAGCTGTTCATCTCCCATCTTTACTCCAGGGGGTTGTGGAAATTTGTCAGATCCGAGCAGAGCAGAAAGGGATTAATTTCTATTACAAACCTGACGAAAAATTGCCCACAGCTATCACATCGGATGATAAGCGTTTAAGTCAAGTCCTGATTAATTTATTGGGCAATGCTATTAAATTTACAGACCAAGGAAGTGTCAGTTTGCAAGTTGAGCTATTATCTTTAAACACCCAGACTACACGGTTACGTTTTGTGGTTGCCGATACAGGTGTGGGCATTGCCCCAGAACATATTCACAAACTTTTCCAAACCTTTGAACAAGTGGGTGATAAAACCCGCAAAGCCGAAGGAACTGGTTTGGGGTTAGCTATTAGCCAACAGATTGTGCAGTTAATGGGCGGACAAATCCAAGTTAAGAGTCAACTAGGGGTGGGTAGTGATTTCTTTTTTGAAGTTGAGTTTCCTTTGGCACTTGATTGGCAACAGCAACAAACGACAAATGCCAATCAGATCGTTGGTTACGCAGGAAAACGCCGCCAGATTCTGGTGATAGACGATCGCTGGGAAAATCGCAGTGTACTGGTAAACTTGCTCGAACCTTTAGGTTTTGTCCTCAGCGAAGCTGAAAATGGACAGGAGGGACTCGAAAAAATGCGCCAAATCCAGCCAGATTTGGTGATTACGGACATTGCCATGCCTGTGATGGATGGGCTAGAAATGCTCAAACAAGTGCGTCAAGCTGAGGATCTCCAAGATTACAAGGTGATCGTGTCTTCTGCCTCTGTCGCCCAAACTGACCAACAAATGGCTTTAAAAGCTGGTGGGGATGATTTTTTGAACAAGCCTGTAGATATGAATGAATTATGTAAATTACTAATTATTCATTTAGATTTGGTATGGATTTATGCTAATAGCCACAGTGATAATACTCCAATAACACAAATCGAATCGGAAATCGTTTTACCTCCCATCACAGATTTGCAAGTTTTACTGGACTTTGTGCAAGAAGATAATCTCAAAGCACTGCGGGAACACCTAGAATCCTTGATGCATTCAGACAGTCGTTACAGTGGATTTTCTGGGTCATTACTGAAACTAGCTAAAAAATTCCAAGCCGAAGAAATCGAGACATTATTGCAAAACTATTTAATTCAGGAAAAAAACAATGCCTAATAGCAGACGTATTCTAGTAGTTGATGATACCCCCGCCAATTTAGAAGTAGTGGCGGAAACTCTCACAGAAGCAGGTTACACCGTTGCCACAGTGATTGATAGCGAACGAGCTTTTAAACGAATTCAAGCCCATCCACCAGATTTGATTTTGCTGGATGTGCAAATGCCAGGAATGGATGGTTTTGAAATGTGCCAGTTGTTAAAATCTGATCCTGCTACTGCTTCTATTCCCATTATTTTTATGACTGCTTTAGCTGACATCGATAGCAAAGTCAAAGGATTGTCTCTGGGTGCAGTGGATTACATTACCAAACCCTTTCAAGAAGCAGAACTCCTAGCACGTGTAAAGACTCATTTGCAATTACACTATTTAACCAAGCATCTGGAACAAATGGTATTAGAACGAACAGCAGAATTAGAATCTGCTCTCAGGCAGTTATCCCAATCTCAACTGCAACTGATCCAACAGGAAAAGATGGCATCTTTAGGGGGGTTAGTTGCGGGAATTGCCCACGAAATCAACAACCCGATAGGGTTTCTTCAGGGCAGCATCGATAATGCCAAAGAATATGTGCAAGATATCTTGGGACATGTTGCCCTCTACGAGCAATATTGTCCCGATCCCCCAGTGCCTATCCAAGATAACGCTGAAAAAATTGATTTAGAATTTTTGAGTCAAGACCTACCCAAGCTATTGCACTCGATGACAGGTGCCACTGATCGTATCACCAATATCAGCACCAGTCTGCGTACTTTCTCCCGTGCGGATGTCGAACATCAACTCAGTGCCAATCTGCACGAAGGTATTGATAGTACTCTGTTAATTCTTAAGTACCGTCTCAAAGCAAATGAATATCGTCCGGCAATTGAGGTGATCAAAGACTATGGTGATTTACCCTTAATCTACTGCTTCCCAGGACAGTTAAATCAGGTGTTTATGAATATTTTGGCAAATGCCATCGATATGTTTGATGAAATGGCACACAGCCAATCATGGGATTACCTCACTAAACATCCCCAGCAGATTACCATTCAAACCCAACTAGTTGACGATCAGGTGTCAATCCGAATTCGAGATAATGGCAAAGGGATGAGTGACAGTATAAAAACTAAAATTTTTGACCATTTGTTTACCACTAAAAAAGTGGGAAAGGGAACTGGATTAGGTTTGGCGATCGCCCATCAAATTGTTACACAGAAACATCATGGGAGCCTGGAAGTGCAATCTGAGCTAGGTCAAGGTACCGAGTTCTGTATCCAGCTACCGATTTGTATTAACGTGAGTAGGAGCAACGCGATTTTGTGAGAGCGGACAAAACATAGGCGATGGCTAATAAATACATTTAGGCAAGTATAAGTATTTATCATTAAACCCAGTATTAAAACTGGTAAAAATTTTAGGTTCTATTCTCAGTATACTGAAAACTTTTGCGATCGCTAAAATTTAAAATTTAAATTTAGCTTGCAAGGCAGGGATAAACCCTGCCTTAACAATATTAACCACTGAGTTGGGATTCAGCAATTCCTACGGGACAGGAAACATTGGTTCCGCCTAAACCGCAATAGCCATTTGGGTTTTTAGCTAGATACTGTTGATGATATTTCTCAGCGTAGTAAAACTCAGGTGCAGGTAAAATCTCTGTGGTAATGTTTCCATAGCCTGCATCTGTTAGGGCTTGTTGATAAGCTGCCTTTGATGCTTCTGCTTGCTGATTTTGGGTTTCAGAATAGAAGTAAATTCCCGAACGGTATTGAGTTCCCACATCATTACCTTGACGCATTCCTTGGGTGGGGTTGTGGCTTTCCCAAAAAACCTTTAACAATTGGGAATAACTCACCACCGCCGGATCAAACACTACCAATACCACCTCATTATGACCGGTTAATCCAGTACATACCTCTTCATAGGTGGGGTTTGGTGTGTAGCCAGCAGCATAACCAACTGCGGTAGAATAAACACCTTTAACTTGCCAGAATTTGCGCTCTGCACCCCAAAAACAGCCTAAACCAAATACGGCTGTCTCTAATCCATCGGGAAAGGGTGGTTTTAGCGGATTACCATTGACATGGTGAGCCGCAGGTACGTGCATTTGTTCTGTTCTTCCTGGTAAAGCTTGCTCAGGAGTGGGTATTACTGTTTTCTTGCCAAATCCAAATAATGCCATTGATTTTTCATAAATATCTTTACATTAATTAATATTTTAACGATTATAGAGAGCGATCGCGGCAGACATCTGCAGAATTTGGGTTGTCAAATTTACCCGCAATTGTGCGAGTATATGCCGCTAATTTTGAGAAACATGAAGTCAGGGCTAGTTTTTTGGTTTAATATAAGCGATCGCGTGCTTCCAAATAGTAGTTTGCTCGCTGTGTTCATCTAAAATACATACACAGTTGGGATCTTGCCAGATGATTCTCCCTGTAAGTAAATCGCCTGTCATCAGTTTCAAATCTACGTGAGTTGTATTTTTAATCAAATTTTGGACTTGGCGAATACTCGGTAGAGAAGTATCAAAATCCGTAGGCATTTTGGCTGGTGATGGATGCATAGGGGAAAATGGTGTAATAGGGGATAGAGAAGGGGGCTAGAGAAGGAGGACAAGGGGGACAATTGTACAGACGCAATTCATCGCGTCTCTGACAATTGTACAGACGCGATTCATCGCGTCTCTTTTCTGACAACTAACATTCAACAGTAACTAATCTTTGATAATTCATCCTGGGATAAATGGCAATCGAATTTACTAAGTATCACGGTTTGGGGAATGATTTTATTCTCATTGACAATCGCTCTTCATCAGTGCCGGTAATCACTCCAGAGCAAGCTATTAAATTGTGCGATCGCCATTTTGGCATCGGTGCTGATGGTGTTATTTTTGCTTTACCTGGGGAAAACGGTACTGACTACACCATGCGGATTTTTAATTCTGATGGTTCGGAGCCGGAAATGTGCGGCAATGGAATTCGCTGTTTAGGGGTGTTTTTAGCTGATTTAGAAGGGGAATCGCGAACTAAAGATTTATATCACATTCATACTTTAGCTGGCGTGATTACACCCCAACTGATGGCGGATGGTCAAGTTAAGGTAGATATGGGTTTACCTAAATTACTAGCCGCAGAAATTCCTACTACTTTGAGTGCTGGAGATAGCAAGGTAATTAATCAACCGCTAGAGGTAGGGGGAAAAACTTGGGAAGTTACCTGTGTCAGCATGGGTAATCCTCACTGTATTACTTTTGTGGATAATGTCGCGGCTATTCCCTTAGAAAGTATCGGGCCTCAGTTTGAACATCATCCAGTTTTCCCTCAACGGACAAATACGGAATTTATACAAGTTGTCAACCGCAATTACTTAAAAATGCGTGTTTGGGAACGAGGTGCAGGTATTACCTTAGCTTGTGGTACTGGTGCTTGTGCTTCCTTGGTTGCTGGTGTATTAACTGGAAAATGCGATCGCACCGCAACTGTAGAACTCCCTGGCGGCCCCTTGGAAATCGAATGGTCAGAAATTGACCAACGGGTTTACATGACTGGCCCGGCTGAGAGAGTTTTTACAGGTAAGTTATAGCGTTGACGGTTGACGGTTGACGGTTGACGGTTGACGGTTGACGGTTGACGGTTGACTGTTGGGGACATCCAATTTTTTAAATACCCAATAAATTTGTAGTGCGAGCATCTTGCTCGCTTTTTAACTACGAAATATGGGTAATGTATTTTTTGTAAGTCCCTTGACTGTTGACTGTCAACAGCCCTCACGATGGATTGTGCTACTTAAAAGCACAATAGCTTACCCAATACTGCTCGGTTAAGCTCAAAAACCTTAACCCGCGTAGGTTGGGGAGCCACTGCGTTGTCCGGGTTTCCCGGCTTGTAGCAAGTGGCGTTTGAGGAACGTAGACGCGGAGCGGCTTCCCGCAGGGTAACCCAACATTTGGTTAGCTCTGTTGGGTTTCGCAGAGCCTCAACCCAACCTACAATTTTCCTTAACCGAGCAGTATTGATAGCTTACCCATATCTACTAGCTAAACTTGATTTACTTTTGCTTTAACCGTAATAGCACTGAGATAATAGTGCCAAAGTATTCTCGTGGCTACTGCTCGCCAAGGTCGCCATTGTTGGGCGATCGCTTCAATTTCTGTGGGTTTGGGGCGGGTTGTCAAACCTTTGAGCTTTTGGATGGCGATCGCAATTCCTAAATCGCCTTTGGGCATGACATCAGGACGTAGTAGCGCCATTAATAAATAAATATCTACTGTCCAATCACCAATGCCTTTGATCTGCTTTAATTCGTTTCTAATTGTCATTTCCTCCATTGTTTCTAGCTTAGTTAAATTCAGTTGACCTTTGACAATGGCTTGGGCTAATTCACGACAATAAAGTATTTTTTGGCGACTAAATCCAATATTTCTTAATTGTATATCTGTTAATAGCAAAAAATTTTCTGGTGTGAGCGGCGAAAGCAGATTACATAAACGGTTAAATACAGCCTTTGCCGCAGCTAAGGAAACTTGCTGTTCAAGAATAATTTGCAATAATGTCGCAAAACCTGTAGGGCGTTCCCAAAGCGGTGGCTGACCAAATTGGGCGATAATCTCGGCAAAATCTCGGTCATCATTAGCTAAAACCGTCAAAGCGTGGTTAAAGGTTTTGGGTGTTAAGCAGAGGATTTCTGGTGGTTGAGTCACGTGATTACTCCTAGAGCAATGTTTGGTGCTTAAAATTACAAATTGTCTATAATATGAATTTAAAGGAGGTATTGAACGACCAGATTAGATGTAAATCGGAAATTAATAATCCCTTTTTATAGATCCATCATCTTTGATGTATCAAATTCGTCTTAATTGTGCTTCATAAATCATTAATCATCTGACAGTTAATACCTTTGAAGAATTCTTGACAATTACAGATGATGAAATCATCTCTGTAAAAGTATGTAGACTGACCTATAATGCCAGCAAACTCAATATTTAATCACTTTATGGTTTATGAAACTTGAATATTATTCACGGGAATCATAAAGCATAAACCCTTTTAACATGAATGTTTAACAGCACAAATTCTCTGATTCCATTAGAACTGAAATCGGCAATCGTCCGCGATCCCATAATAGTTAAATTAGATACTCTGGTTATAGATGCGATCGCTCAAATGAGTAGCGTTCGGGCGGTATGCGATACGACAAAAATCGATGAACTCCATCTCGATGCTCGGTCGAGTTGCGTGTTAGTTGTTGACGATGGGCGATTGGTAGGTATCCTCACAGAACGAGATGTAGTGCGTTTATGCGCACAACAGCGACATCTAGAAAATCTCAGGATAGGGGATGTGATGATACATCCAGTCATCGCCCTAGAAGAGTCTGAATTTACCGATTTCTTTTTTGCGGTAAATTTGCTCCAGCAGTATCATATACGTCACCTGCCGATTTTAGATGAACAAGGACAGGTGGTGGGGTTGCTGACGAATGAAAGTCTGCGTCAGTCTTCTAGCTTTACCAATATCTTGCGCTTGCGCTTGGCTTGTGAGGTAATGACGCGGGAAGTAATTTGTGCTGCACCAGATAGTTCTCTGTTAGCGATCGCGCAATTGATGACAGCTAACCGAGTTAGTTCTGTAATTATTGTTGAACCTGGCGGTAATCCAGACAAAACCGTCAATATACCTGTGGGAATTGTCACCGAGGGGGATATTGTGCAATTTCAGTCTTTAGGATTGAACTTGGCTAACCATACAGCACAAACGGTGATGAGTACCCCCATCTTTACTGTCAAACCGGATGATTCGCTATGGACTATACAGCAGATTGTCGAGCAGCGCTTGATTCGGCGCTTGGTTGTGACAGGAGTTGAGGGAGAATTATTAGGGATTGTGACTCAAACCACTTTGCTGCAAGCCCTCAACCCTTTAGAACTATACAAACTAGCAGAATTTTTAGAGAAGAAAGTCGTGCAGCTAGAAACAGAGAAAGTACAACTGCTAGAAGCGCGTAACGTGGAATTAGAGCAGCAAGTTGCAGCCCGGACAAACGCCCTCAACAAGAAAGTCGAACAGGCGCAACTGGTATCTGATATTGCCATGCAAATTCGCTCATCTTTGAGTTTGCAAACAATTCTTGACACCACAGTAGCCCAAGTGCGGCAATTGTTGAACTGCGATCGCGTGACGATTTTACGCTTAGAAGCTGATGGCAAAGCGATAGTCGTTGCAGAATCTACCAATTCTTCTTTGTCTGTTTTGGGCGAACGAGTCGAAGACACCTGCTTTCAGCAAGACTACCAAGAGCTTTATCGTCAGGGGCGGATTCGCGTCGTCTCCGATATATATCAGATGGAAATGGCTGAATGCCATCGAGAAATGCTCCAGAATCTGCAAATTCGTGCAAAAATTTTAGTACCTCTGCTCTGTGACGATCAACTGTGGGGCTTACTCAATGTCACCGAAAGCCACGAACCCCGTGAATGGCAACAGTCAGAAATCGAATTGATAGAAGCATTATCAGTGCATCTAGAAATAGCCCTGCACCAAGCCACCACCCACCAAAAATTGCAGGAAGAACTGAGCGATCGCCAGCAAGCTGAATTGACGCTGCAAAAACTAGTAAACGGTACAGCCGCAGTTACCGGAGACGATTTTTTTCACGCCTTAGTTCGCCATATTGCCGAAGCCTTGGATGTCCCCTATGCGATCGTTAGCGAACTGGTGGATAACAAACTCCACACCTTAGGATTCTGGGCAAATCGTACCTTAGAGCCAGAAATTATCTACGATCCAAATTGCACTCCCTGTGAATCTAGCCTGAAATATGGGGAATTTTACTGTGACAACCAAGTGCAAACATCTTTTCCTGATGATTTAGACTTGGTGAGAATGCAAGCAGAAAGCTATGTAGGAATAGCGTTAAAAGACGATCTCGGTAAGATCATTGGTAACCTTTGTATTCTCCATCGACAGCCCTTATCCCAAACTAAACGCAACCAAGCGATCGCCATTCTCCAAGTATTTGCAGCCAGAGCAGCAGCAGAATTGCAACGCCAAGCAGCAACCGAAGCTCTACATCGCCTCAATCAGGATTTGGAAATTAGGGTAGAACAACGCACCCAAGAAATTCAAGCCCGTAAAGCCGAACTGCGGAGAATTTCCGATCGCCTGAGTTTGGCGCTAAAATCTGGGGCGATTGGCTGTTGGGAATGGGATATTGCAGAGAACACGATCCTCTGGGATGAGCGGATGCATGAACTCTATGGTATTGCACCACAACCTGATTCTTGTTTAACCTATGAAGTTTGGGCAAATAGACTACACTCAGATGACCGTAATTCCACAGAAAATCTTATACAGCAAGCAGTTTTAGGACAGGCAGAATACGACACTGAGTTTCGAGTTGTACATTTTGATAATAGTATCCACTATATTAAAGCCACTGGGGTAGTAGTACGAGATGAACAAGGAAATCCCCAGAAAATGATTGGCGTTCACTTTGATATTAGCGATCGCAAACGCGCCGAACTGGCTTTACAAAGTAGTGAAATGCGGTTCCGGCGGATTTTTGATTCCCATGTAGTCGGGATGATCTTTGCCGATTTTCAAGGCAGAGTGATCGATACCAACGAGCATTTTTTAGAGATGGTAGGCTACACCAGGGAAGAACTCAATGCGGGGGCGATGAATTGGCACGCCATGACTCCACCCGAACATGTACCCGCAGATTTTGCCGCAATGGAGCATCTCATGCAACATGGGGAAATCGATCCTTGGGAAAAAGAATATTACCGTAAAGATGGCAGTCGCATTCCTGTGTTGTTGGGTGCTGCACTCCTACCTGATTCAGAGAATCAAACCATTTGCGTAGTTGTAGATATGAGCAAGCAGAAAGCGGCACTGCAAGAACGAGAAAAAGCCGAGAAGCGACTGCAACAACAAGCAAGACACAAACAGTTACTCTGGAATATTACCCAAACTATTCGTCAATCCTTGGATATTCATGAGATATTAGCCACAGTGACTCAGCAGGTAAAAGACGTAATGCAGTGCGATCGCGTGATTGTGTTTCGACTGTTTGCCGATGGTAGAAGTCAAATTGCCGAAGAAGCGGTAGCTGCTGAGTTTCCCAGCTTGAAAAACCTGGGTTGGCAAAACGAAGTTTGGTCACAAGAAATCCTAGATTGCTACTGGAAAGGTAAACCCCGCATCGTCCCTGATGTTATGGATGATATCTGGACGCATTGTCTAGTAGAATATTCTCGTGAAGGTCAAATTCAGTCGAAAGTTGTCGCACCGATTCTGCAAGAAGTCCGCAACCAAAATCATCGCTGGGTTGCGCCTTGGTCAAACAACAAGCTTTGGGGGATTTTAGTAATTCATGCTTGTCAAGAAAAACGTGTCTGGAAAGACTCAGAAGCTCAACTGCTACAACAAATTGCTAACCAAGTAGCGATCGCTATTCAACAAGCTAGTCTGTTTGAACAATTACAGCAAGAACTCGCTGAACGCCAACAAGCCGAAACCAAGCTGACTGAAGCCAATCAACAGTTAGCATTTTCCAATCAAGAACTCGCCCGCGCTACCCGCCTTAAAGATGAATTCCTGGCAAATATGAGTCACGAACTCCGTACTCCCCTAAATGCCATTCTGGGGATGACAGAAGGGCTACAAGACGCAGTTTTTGGCACAATTAACGAACAACAACGCAAAGCCTTGCAAACCATCGAGCGTAGTGGCTCTCATTTGCTAGAGTTAATCAACGATATCCTCGATGTCGCTAAAATCGAAGCCGGACAAATTGAACTAGATTGCACCTCAGTTTCTGTAGCCAGTCTTTGTCAATCTAGTTTGGCATTTATTAAACAGCAGGCATTGCAAAAACGGATTCAGCTAGAAATTAAACTTCAGCCCAAATTACCAGAATTACTCGTAGATGAACGACGTATTCGTCAGGTGTTAATTAACTTGCTCAACAATGCAGTTAAATTCACCCCAACAGGCGGACAAATTACCCTAGAAGTTAACAAAATCGCTTCAGAAATCACTGCTAGCAATACAGAAGAAAACTTCCTACAAATTGCGGTGAGGGATACAGGTATTGGTATCTCAGCAGCAGATATTAACAAATTATTTAAGCCCTTTATCCAAATCGATACCGCCTTAAATCGTCAATATGTCGGTACAGGTTTAGGGCTAGCATTAGTGAAGCGAATTGTCGAACTTCACGGTGGTAGGGTAGGATTAACCAGCGAACTAGGTGTAGGTAGTTGCTTTACTATCGAACTTCCCTATAATCCTGCTTCTTGTTTCTCAGCAAATCTTCAACCAAGAACTACTTTAGAACTCGATAGTGCAACAGCCGATCCAGGTGTTAGCCTTGCGCCCACAATCTTGCTAGTAGAAGATAACGAAGCTAATATCAGTACAGTTTCTAGCTACCTCAGTGCCAAAGGTTACTGCATTATCTTGGCATATAACGGACAAGAAGCTATCGATCAAGCTAAAATGCATCAACCAGACTTGATTTTAATGGATATCCAAATGCCAGGAATGGATGGTTTAGAAGCGATCGCCAAAATCCGCCAAGATCCCCAATTGCTTGAGACTCCGATTGTCGCACTCACCGCCTTAACAATGGCAGGCGATCGCGATCGCTGTCTCGAAGCAGGAGCCAACGATTACCTCAGTAAACCCGTCAAGCTCAAGCAATTATCTACCACCATTCAACAGTTGTTAACCCATCATAAATAAATTGTAGAGACGCGATGAATCGCGTCTATCTTGTCAAAACGCAATTCATCGCGTCTCTCAAATAGTCAACAATAGCTGCGGGTATATTTTGGCTGGAAAATCTTGAATTTTGAATTTTGAATTTTGAATTTTGAATTTTGAATTGTATTCATATGCCTTCTATTTTAGTCATTGATGATGACCCAGATAACTTTGATGTGATTGAAACGCTATTAAGCGAACAAGATTATTTGTTACATTATGCTGCCAGTGGTCAACAAGCGATCGCCTCCCTCAACTTATTTCAGCCAGATATAATTTTGCTCGATGTCATGATGCCAGGAATGGATGGTATCGAAGTTTGCCGAGAAATTAAAGCCCTTCCCCAATGGCAGTCAGTGCCTATCATTATGGTAACTGCGCTCACAGCCAAAGAAGACCTAGCTCGCTGCCTAGATACGGGTGCTGAAGACTTTATTAGTAAACCCGTAAATCCAGTAGAATTACGGGCACGAGTTCAGTCTATGCTGAGAATTAAGCAACAGTACGATAAAATTCAAAATTTAGCGAATATTCAAGCTAATAGTATTAAATTTTTAGAAAATACCCTGAATGAACTGCGCGGTAATTTAGCTGTGACTGTACCCCATGAACTGAATACACCGCTACATGGTATCGTCGGTACCCTCAACCTCCTCATGGCCGATCTGGAAAATATGCATAATGAGGAAATTCGAGAATTACTAGGCTGGGCAGATGAATCCGCACGAAGGTTAGAGAAATTAACGCAAAAATTGTTAATTTATTTAGAATTTGAACTATCAACGCCGAAAAAGCCGATTAGCAAACCGCAGTCAACTAAATTTTCTCTAGCCGCGATCGCACCACCTTTGCAAGCTCTGGCTCGCAGTTTAAATCGCAATCACGATCTAATGTTTGCGATCGCCGAGGCTGAAGTGTCAATATCAGCTGAATATCTCGCAATTATCCTCTATGAATTAGTGGATAACGCCTTGAAATTCTCCCAACCGCAGACAGCCATCAAGATTACTAGTCAAGTAGATTCAGGAATGCTCAATGTCTACGTTCACGATTGGGGACGGGGAATGACAGCAGAACAGATTTCTAAAATTGCTGCTTTCATGCAATTTGAGCGCAAAACCTATGAACAGCAAGGCTTAGGTATGGGCTTAAATTTAGTTAAAAAAATCGTCGAACGTTATGGTGGGCAATTCTCAATTAGCAGCGTTTACAAACAAGAAACAACCGTAAATATTAGTTTACCCATTAGCTGTTGACCGTTGACCCTTGACCGTTGACTGTTGACGGTTGACTATTGACTATTGACTATTGACTATTGACTATTGAGCAATAATAAATAACCCGATTGGGTGAATGCGATCGCCGCATCCAGAATTACTCTGAAGTAAGAGGCATTTTTGCTGCTGACAATAATGATTTATGCAGCGTCAAAGTTGTCAGGCTGGCAGAAATTGTCACAATCAGATTATTTGCTGGTTTTATTAAGGCACAAAAAGTGGATGAAATTGTAAAATTACTGCATAAACCAGATTTTCCACAGGGGAATCACACTTTGTTGGAAAAAGTTGCTGCTAATTTACCGGGAATGATTTTCCAAATCCTGCAACGGCAGGATGGTTCCGAATTGGTGATGTATGTAAGTTCTGGTTGTCGCGAATTATATGAGTTAGAACCAGAAGTTATCCAAGCAAATTTGCAGGTTTTAGATCGACTAGTTCATCCAGAAGATGTGCAATCGTTAGCAAAATCTATAGAAGTTGCAAAAGCTACATTATCACCTTGGCGTTGGGAAGGTCGCATCATTACACCAAGTGGCAAAATCAAGTGGATTCAAGGTGCTTCCCAATTGGAAAGACAAGCTAATGGTGATTGGCTATGGGAGGGTTTGGTAATGGATATTACAGACCGTAAGCAGGTAGAAGAACAATTGCGTCGCAGTGAAAGGCGCTATAAGGCAATTTTAGATGCAATTCCCGATTTGATGTTTCGCCTCAGCCGGGAAGGTGAATATTTAGATTTAAAAGAAGATTCTACAAGTTTGCTGCTACTCAAAGAAGAGATATTAGGGAAAAAAGTAGCAGACTTGTTACCGCCAGATGTCGCCGCAATTAGCCAAGAAGCGATCGCTAAAACTTTGGATTCTCAAAATTTACAAATTTGTGAATATCAATTAGCAACACCTGTAGGCGTTCGCGATTATGAAGCACGCTTGGTAGTTAGCGGTAACGACGAAGTTTTAGCCATTGTGCGGGATATTACAGAACGCAAACAAGGGGAAACTAACTTGCAAAGTCTCGCCCAAAAGTATGCTAAAGCTTTTCGTTGCAGTCCCGATCCGATTCTCCTCAGCACTGTGGAAGAAGGACTTTTCTTAGAAGTTAACGAGAGTTTTGTCAGGCTTTCTGAGTATCAGCAACAGGAAGTGATTGGGCGTACAGCTTTTGAATTAAATATTTGGCTAGATAAGCGCGATCGCATGGCGTTGTTGCAACAATTGCAAATGGAAGGCTTTGCGCGTAACTTAGAAATCAACTTTCGCGTCAAATCGGGGAAAATCATTACAACCCTAGTATCAGCCGAAATCATCGAATTAGAAAATATTCCCTGCATACTGGCTGTAATTCACGATATTACCGAACGCAAGCAAGTAGAAGCACAATTACACCTGACTGTACAACGCGATCGCTTATTAACCGAAACATTAGCGCGAATTCGTTCTTCCCTCAATCTAGAGCAAATTCTCCAAACTACAGTCACCGAAGTTCGGCAATTTTTGCAAGCAGATCGCGTATTTATTGGGATTAGCGATTGTCAAGGGAAAGCGAAAACTGTAGCCGAATCAGTCAATCCCCAATATCCCGCAGTCTTAGGTTGGACTACTGACGATGAAAGTTATCTCCAGGAATTAAAAAATCTCCTGATCACTAATAGCGTGCGGTTAGTGGAAGATGTGAATAAAACTGTTGTCTCTCCCAAAATTAGAACGCATTATCAACAATTTCAGACAAGGGCTACCTTAGCTGTACCGATTATGCTCAATCAGCAGTTATTTGGGGCGTTAGTAGCTAATCAATGTTCTGGGCCTCGGCAATGGCAAACTATCGAAATTGATTTATTGCAGCAAATGTCAGAGCAATTAGCGATCGCTATTCAACAAGCTCAATTATATCAAGAATTGGCTGCACTTAATTCTAATTTAGAACGTCAAGTAGAAGAACGCACCGCCCAACTCCAGCAGAAAATGCAGGAACTAGAAGAAATGCAACGGGTGAAAAATGTAGTTTTACATACTGTAGCCCACGATTTGCGGACTGCGGTTATGGGTAACTTGATGGTATTGAAGAATTTACTCAAAACTCAAAGTTTAGGAACTGGTGAATGGGAACTAGCTAAAGAAGCAACTTCACATCGCCTTGCCAATTCTCAATCTTTTATTCCTGTATCGCGTTCGGTGATTGAACGTATGATTCAAGGTAACGATCGCCAACTAGCAATGCTCGACTCTTTGCTAGAAATTCATGGTTGTGAAGCTCAAGGAATTAATCTGCGTCGAGAGCTAGTCCATTATAACACACTGCTAGAATCAATTAGCAAAGATTTGCAGCCATTACTCAACCACAATCAAGCCATATTGAATAATTTAGTCCCTGACGATTTACCCTTAGTCATGGCTGATCCGACGCGGTTGCAAAAAGTCATCGCCAATCTATTCACATATAGTTTGCAAAACAACCCACCAGGACTCACCTTTACCCTAAAAACCAAAGTTGAAGGTGGTATCATTCGCACAGAAATTCAAGATAATGGCATTACTCTGAGTAAAGTAGAGTGCGATCGCTTGTTTGATTTGTACATTCCCGAACCACAAGCTTGTTGTTCTAGCAGTATTGCTTTAAAAATGTATTTGAGTCGCCAAGTTATCCAAGCGCATGGTGGGGAAATTGGAATTATTAGTCATCGCCAGCGCGGTTTAACATTTTGGTTTACATTACCCCTCGCTACCCCAAATTCTACAGTCCGCGCTTAAAATCACCATGCACATCAATATATTCTAGAGGGCATGGCAGTACCCATTGGTGTCAACTTAACGCAAAACCCAGCTACCGCAAGGAACTGAAGTTCCTTGCTAATAGCCAAAGTCATCTCAAGATGACTAAATATCTTCCAAATCTTGAGTCTACTTTAGTAGACTTGGGCTATTAGCCTGAGAATTCATTCTCAGGCGGGTGACAAAGCCAAGACACAGGCTATTTTTAACTTGAGTTGACACCTATGCCCTACCATCTGTGGCATTCTTTTTGCAAATTGGTATAACTTAGCATAGTGAGGCGATCGCAAAATCATAGCAATATCCCAAAAAACCTTACCTAATGAAACTTGTACAGACAAGGGTTCATCGCGTCTCTGACTCATAACTCAATACGGTTCAGTTAAGGATAAACGTAGGTTGGGTTGAGGAACGTAGACCCGAAGGGGCTTCCCGCAGGGTAACCCAACATTTTCGGCGATTTGTTGGGTTTCACTTCGTTCAACCCAACCTACGCGGTTTAAGGTTTTTGACGCTAACTGAACGGTATTGACTCATGACTTCATCCCCCAATTCAGAATAGTAGACAATAACATATAGGCAAACTTGGTAAAAGCTGATGGCTACCTTCTGGAAAACACTGCAAAGGTGGGGGATAAAAGCCTTTCCAGCCTCAACATCAAAAATAACGGCGGATGTGGCGATAAATGCTGTTCGCGATCAACAATGGCTGAATGCGAGAAGAGGCTTTTTATGGCAAAGATTGCAGTTATGGTTATCAGTAGGATTAGTCTGCTTATTTACTTTTACTTTGCGTAGTATTTATGATGTTTATTTTCCCTTAAAAGAGTTAGACCAAGTACCCCAGCCATTGAGAACGCAAGCATTATGTATTAATTTTGCTATGTTCTTGATTCTACTGGTTTGTTTTATTGTGCATAAAACCCGGTTTGGTCAACGTTATCCGGGAATGCTATTATTGGGGTCTTCTTGGTCAATTAGTCTAGGAACGCAGTTTTTCGCTACAATTCAAGGCTATGCCCTACGCGATCCTTTATCTTGGTCATTGCTATTTGTCAGTCAAGCTACATTTATACCTGTGGGTTGGCATTTGCATTTAACTTCACAGGTGGGTTTGCTAATTTACTATTTTGGTGTGAATCAAGTCTTAGGGCTGAAAACATTCCTACCCGAACATCCAGAACTTTATGATGTAACTTTTATCTTATATGTGTTTTGGCTATGTGCTATCTGTGACATCGGCGTTTATCTTTACGATCGCCTACAACGCTCCGATTTTTATGCCCATCAAGAACTAGAATTAGCTTATCAAAAACTGCAAGTTGCAGAAGCTAAATATCGCAGTATCGTAGAAAACGCCATCGAAGGGATTTTCCAAAGTAGTGCTGATGGTAAGTATATTACAGCTAATCCCGCTTTAGCCAAGATTTACGGCTATGCATCGCCCCAAGAAGTCACAGCCAAATTAACAGATATCGAACATCAATTATATGTTGATCCTAAGCGGAGAGCCGAGTTTGTTCGCTTAATCGAAAAATATGGTAGTCTTTCGGAATTTGAATCGCAAATTTATCGCCAAGACGGAAGCATTGTTTGGATTTCCGAAAAAGCCTACGCAGTGCGTGACGAACAAGGAAAACTGCTTTACTACGAGGGAATGACAGAAGATATCACCAAGCGCAAGCAAGCAGAGGAAGCAGTGCGGGTATTTTTTCATGCGGTTTCCCACGACTTACGCAACCCTGTATTAGGGACTTTAATGGTGTTGAAAAACTTGCTAGCTAACCCAGAGAGTAAAATCACTATTTCTCGGTCAATTTTAGAACGAATGGTGAAAAGTAGCGATCGCCAACTCAATTTAATTAATTCCTTGCTCGAAGCTCATATCAGTGCAGTTCAAGGCGTAATATTACAATTACAAACAGTACAATTACATACAGTAGTCGAAGCCGCGATCGCAGATTTAGAACTGATGCTAGGGGAAAATCAAGCCACCCTCACCAATTTAGTTAGTGCAGATTTACCATACATTAATGCCGATCCGACGCAACTATGGCGAGTTTTTTCTAACCTGATTGCCAATGCGATTAAACATAATCCCCCTGGTTTAATCTTAACCATTAACGCTACCGTTCAAGGAGACAAAATTTATTGCACAGTCAGCGATAACGGCGTAGGAATTAGTCAACAGCAAAGCGAACGCTTATTTGACCTTTATTATCGAGGTACAAACACCCGCAATTCTGTTAGCTTAGGATTAGGGTTATATCTGTGCAAGCAAATCATCCAAGCGCATGGTGGCGAAATTGGTGTTACTAGTGCATTATCCGCCGGTGCGACATTTTGGTTTACGTTACCTGTGGGATAATGGGCATGGGGCATTGGGCATGGGGCATTGGGCATTGGAGCGTTGCGATGAATAAGAAAAGGCTTGACGATAATTGTCAAACCTTGGAGCATGAAGATGAAATATATCAGCCAAATTTAATAGTTATTTGTCATTTATCATTGATAAGGGTTGCAATCCTATTGACATTTTTTAATATAGTAGGGGCAAGGCACTGCCTTGACCTCTAGAATGTATTGATGTGTCGCGAATATTAAACATCAAGTTTATTACCAGGTAAACGGCGATCGCGAAATAAACTGGTCATATAAATTCCGCTAACTAATAAGCCTAATAAACCAAGTCCATTAACTATGGGGAAAATACCATCTAGTCCAAAAGTTTCTAGGGTGTGCAGGTGAATGAGGAAACCTGCTAATTCGCGTTGATGCAAAGCTTTAGCGATGGGAAAAGTCATACCAGTGATGACTGTTAGCATTAACGGTAGCGCACAGACAATTGCTAACCAACGATGATATTTGCGAAAAAAGCGATTCATAACAGATCCAATATACCAAGATAAATGGGGTAGTTGTTTAATTTGGGCGGGCAAGATGCCCACCCCACAAGAGATTGATAAAATTTAATCCGCAAATTAGATGTGTTTGAGGTTACTCTTTACCTTCTGCCCTCGTCCCTCTGCCTTTGTTTGTAAATTATCTATTTTGGGAAGACTCTGGGCGATCGCCTTCGCCGGGGGGATGGGGAGGAACGCCTAAGGCATCTTTTAATTGCTGTTCAGTTACACCTAATTTGGCGGCTGCGGCTTTAAAATCAGGGCGGGGTGGGCGCTGGCCTTCGCTGGGAGGATTAGCAGGAACACCCAGCGCATCTTTTAATTTTTGTTCAGTTACGCCTAACTTGGCGGCTGCGGCTTTAAAATCGGGACGGGGTGGTCTTTGATTTTTGTCACCTTCACCGGGAGGATTAGCGGGAACGCCCAAAGCATCCTTTAATTTTTGTTCAGTCACGCCTAATTTGGCGGCGGCGGCTTTAAAATCGGGACGGGGTGGTCTTTGATTTCTGTCACCTTGAGCCGGAGGATTAGCCGGAACGCCTAAGGCATCTTTTAATTGCTGTTCAGTTACACCCAGTTTGGCGGCGGCGGCTTTAAAATCAGGGCGAGGTGGACGGCGTTGTCCATCCTGTTGTTGTTGATTGGGCTGTTGTGAACCTTGGGCAATGCGATGGGATGGCTTGGCAGCATTGACGGAATTGAGAGAAATTAAACTAAATGTACCTGCAAGAATAGATATAGCCGCTACGACAACTGTTTTATTAGCCTTCATAATCTTTCCCCGTGTAACTTGTGTTGTGTGTTGATATTTATGATTTAATCGACTCAAAATTACAGTTCGCCTAGCTTGTGGATTACATTTTTGTAATTTTTCTAGGCGATTTGCAGTCCCACATCAAAGGTAGCTGCATAGCCTTGCCCGTTTTGGATAAGCTTGAGTAACATTTGTTCGCCACCATCTTGAAAAATTCCGTCATCGGCATTTTTCAGCGCGCGTTGTCCTTTGCTGTTGTAATACCAGTTTGAAAAATGATTGCGACAGATGGAAATCTGAAACGCTTATCCAATAGATGTTCCACAATCCAAAATCTAAAATCTAAAATCCAAAATGGTATAAGGTGCTTGACTGTAGATGCGATCGCTCATTGCATCATCAAAATACGGGAGCATCCCAAATGTGCAAAAACGCCCTCACCGAATTTTAGATTTTAGATTTTAAATTTTGGATTGAAGATTCAAAATTTAAAATCTAAACTGGTCTGAGAGCAAGCGAATTTATTCGTGGAATAAATCTAAAATCCAAAATCAAAAAATTTTAATTGAAGCCCCTGCATTCATAAGCCACTGCGGTGGACGGGTTTCCCGGATTAAAGGAGCCAGCGCTGTGGGCGGGTTTCCCGACTTGAGGCGACTGGCGTCAAGTGGCGTGCATGGGGTCAATCTAAAATCCAAAATCCAAAATCCAAAATTGATTCACCCTATAAGGGTGGGGCTAGAAATACGAAGCCTACCTTCGCAGGCTATCAAACTTTTAGCCGGCGAAGGCAGGCTTTGTTGGTATAGCAATACCCTAGAAGGGTATTGCGTCAAAATTGGGATGCTTCCCAAAATACAACTGTGACAAACAAAGACCGCCCTAATAACGCTATATATAAGGTATGCTGCAAATTTCTCATAAAATTCTCATCTCAGATAGCGAACTCGAAATTAGCGCGATTCGCTCCCAAGGCGCAGGTGGTCAAAACGTCAATAAGGTTGCTACCGCCATTCACTTACGCTTTGATATTGGAGCTTCATCTTTACCCGCTTTCTATAAAGAGCAGCTTTTGAAGCTAAACGACAGACGCATTACCCAAGAGGGAGTAATTGTCATCAAAGCTCAAGAACACCGCAGCCAGGAGCAGAACCGAGAGGAGGCTTTAGAAAGACTTAAAGAACTGATTAAAAGCGCAGTTGTACTCAAGAAAAAACGCAAATCTACTAAGCCAACGCGCAGTTCGCAAAAAAAACGCCTTGATAGTAAAACCAAGCGCGGACAGATTAAATCCAGTAGAAGGCAGATCATTGATTAAAATGCAATGGGGCCAAAAGACTTCTCCTAATTACAAGAGCTACCAAGCTGGGGCTTTTTGTTGCACCTATGAAACAAAAGCAAGTTTCGACAGAGGAAAAGGCGATCGCAGTTATTGAAAGTGACTCATCAATTCCCAGCGCCTAACTTTCGGTATCACTGCTCATTTCACCCCGGATCAGACTAAGGCATCAAGTAAAAATAAGTAGTGCGAGCATCTTGCTCGCGCGGGCAAGACTTCGGCGTGAGCGCTCAGTCGAACGCTGCCCGCACTACAAAAATTAAATTGTTCAACTTATTTTTACAAGACTCCTAAGGGATTTCCAAATAAAAAAATATTCCAATTATTACTTACCAAATCCGCAAATTGTAGGGGCGGGGTTACCCATACGTGTCAACTTAACGTGAAACCCGTTTTGTGCAAAGGTTTTGCCCTCACCCCCAGCCCCTCTCCCTCTCTGAGAGGGGAGCAAGAGATTCAATTCCCCTTCTCCCTCAGGGAGAAGGGGTTAGGGGATGAGGGCGAGGGTTTTTGTACAACACGCGCTGTATATAGCTTTTAGCTTAAGTTGACACGTATGGGTTACCCCGCCCCTACAATTTGGGATAATTTAATTTTTGGAGTTCCCTAATCAAAATTTCGGTTCTACTCTCAGATAAAATTGTGTACCCACAAACTTAATATCTCTCTTGGTCGGATCTAAGTTGTTTACTGCCTCAGTTCTACCTACAGTAATCAAACCTTTAGCAAAAATTTCTCTTGTTGCTGCTTCAATTTGTTTCTTTGTTGCACCCGTTTGACTTAAATCGATTGACGAAACTTGAGAAATGTTAGGCTTATTCAAAACCAGTTGATTTGTGGAGAAGCAAGGGGTAGTGATGCAGACAATGCCATTGTTTTTCAGTCCCACAAAAGTACCTTTTGGTGGCGCAGCTGTAGCAGCGATGAAGGCTTCTTTAACTCTCAAATTCCCAAACTCACCAAATCCAGGAAATTCCACTGGAACTATGCTACCTCGAAGAATCACACGGCTACCATCATCACTTTGGATTTTTGCCAGATCAGAAGATGCTACTTTTAGGGAACTCCAATCAATTGCAGACACATAGCATTCCTCACGAAAAACACCATCGATGCAAGGAGTAGCTTTCAAGTTAACCTGCTTAATGAAATATCCCCCACATATAGGAGAAACACATTTGCGAAAATCTCTTCTTACCGTGTAATATCCCCACTGTGGAAACTCTTGGTTGTTGACAGTGGTTGCTTCAGAATCTGTAGTGTCTGGAGCAGCAATGTTTTGAGCAGATACTTTGGAGAAAAATCCGTAGCTAACAATTAAAGCACTGAATAGGAGAATAAATGGGTGTTTGTAGTCAAACAGTCTTTTGTTCATGGTAGGTTTATTTTTTTTTGAGAGTTCAATACTTTTGTTAAGAGCAGAGTTGAGAGAATTTTTGGCAAAATTATCATATAGTAAGCTCTTATTTGACAAGATAAGTTAAAATGCCATAACTTTTACAATACTGACAATAGGTTAAAAAAACCTTGCGGGAAACCTTAAAAGAATTTTAAGGACTAAGCCATATTAGAACAAAAATGACAGATTCTCTAGTTTTTAAATTACATTTTTGTAATTTGAGCTAAAGATTAATCAATCTAAAATAAAACAGGACTTACGCACAAATTACCAAAAAGCTTAATTTATTGAACCGCCTTCGCGTAGCGTCTCGCAGAGAAGACGCCAAGAACGCCTTCGCGAAGCGTCTCCCCTTGGGAGAAGAGTTCGTAGAGTGTGCGTAAGTCCTATAGAACCTATAGATCAACTGATAAAAGCTTGTGAATGTTCTGTTTGTCGAAGATGAAGCAAAAATTGCTAACTTCGTCCGGGCTGGATTGAAGGAGCAAGGATTTGTTGTAGACTATTGTGACAATGGCGATGATGGCTATCTCCGGGCATTAGATAACGAATATGATGCGATTATTCTTGATATCATGGTTCCGGGAAAAGATGGACTATCAATTCTCAAACAATTGCGGCGAGAAGGACGCAATGCTCCGGTAATTTTGTTGACGGCGCGCAATGAATTAGACGATCGCTTGCAAGGTTTGAACTTGGGAGCCGATGATTATATTGCTAAACCTTTTTTTGTCGAAGAGTTAGCCGCGCGGATTCATGCGGTGGTACGTCGCAGTGTGGGCGATCGCCAAAATATACTCACAGTAGGGCCGATTAAACTCGATCGCATTGCTCGCGAAGTTACTTGCAATCAAAAAGCAATTGAACTTACCAGTCGGGAATTCAATCTTTTAGAATATCTCATGCGATCGCCTGGAAGAGTTTTCACCCGTACCCAAATCCTGGAACATATTTGGGGTTACGACTTTAACCCCAATACAAATGTGGTGGATGTCTGTATTCAGCGCATTCGCAAAAAAATTGACCCCAGTGACGAACCGAGTTGGATTGAAAGTATTCGCGGTGTTGGTTATCGGTTTCGCAAACCAGAACAATTGTGAAACAACTGCGATCGTTTCGCTTACGGATGGCGCTATTATCTGCGGCTTTGGCGGGTAGCACCTTAGTTGGGTTTGCGGTTGTCTCCTGGTTTCAGATTTACAATGCTAAAATTAGCCGCTTGGATGCAGAATTATTAAATCAGTTAATGCGGGCTAGTCGTCCCCCAGAACCAGAGCGATCGTATCCTCGCCCAGAATTATTATCCTTTGATTGGGGTAACCATACAACAATTCCCGTCGCCGCTTTAGTAGTTGATAGCAATAGCAACACATTGACTGAATTTAACTCCCTCCCGGAAGATACACAGGTGCAGGGCTTATTAGTTAAACGTCTGCAATTAACGCCTTTAATTCTACCACCGCGAGAAAGACGAGATTCTCGACCATTTCGCCCAGATCCGCCGCCATTTGTCACAGAAAAAACAGCAAAAGCTCACTGGCGAATCGGTGTGATGAAATCTCCCCACAGTCAAGTTGCGATCGCAGTTAGTTTGCAAGCTGTCAATCAAGAAATGGCGAGTATTAGCAATATTTTCTTGGTTTCTATTCCCATCGCTTTACTACTCATAGCAGTGGGAGCATGGTTAATTTCTGGCGGTGCGTTACGTCCCATCGCTCAATTAACGGGTGTAATTCAACAGGTAACAGTCAAAGGACTAGATCAGCGCATCCCCATTGGGACAACAGATGTAGAATTTGTTGAACTGATTCAGGTGTTTAATCAAATGCTGTCACGCCTAGAACGCAGTTTTACCCAAGCTTCCCGCTTTAGTGCTGATGCGGCGCACGAATTGAAAACGCCCCTAACTATTTTACAAGGGGAATTAGAAAGAACTTTACAACAAGTTGACCCCGGTAGTGAAGTCCAACAACGCCTCAGCAATTTATTAGATGAAGTGCGCCGTCTCAGTGGAATTATGCGCAAACTCTTGCTGTTATCCCTAGCTGATGCGGGACAGATGAGTTTGTATTTAGTAGGGGTGGATATGTCTGAGTTGCTGGTGGAAATGCTAGAAGATGTCGAATTATTAGCCCCTCATTTAACTGTTAAAAATCACATTCCCTCTGGACTCAAAGTCCAAGGCGATCGCGATTTACTCATGCAAGTACTGCAAAATCTTTTGAGTAACGCCATCAAATACAATCTCGCTGACAATGGCTGGATTGAGATTTTTGCCCAAAAACAGCGAAATCAACTCTATATTACCATTACTAATGCATCAAAAGATATTGCCATGAGCGATCGCGATCGCCTATTCGACCGCTTTTATCGTGGCGATCCAGCACGTACCCGCCAAGTAGAAGGAATCGGACTCGGACTCAGCCTCGCTAGAGAAATCGCCCGCGCCCATCATGGCGATTTGACTGTCAATATCACATCTCCAGGTCAAACAGCCTTCACCCTCACTTTACCAATAGGGACTAAGGGTTAATCAACAGCACTCTTCTATCACTTTGGGAAAAGAAAAATAAATGTAGTGGACTGACACGCCTAAAATGTTGCAATATAATTTTCTTGTGGGGTGGACATCTTGTCCGCCCAGGACGGGCGAGACGCCCATCCCACAAGAGTTTTACTAATGCACTATTTTAGCTGTGTCAGTCCAGTAGGTCGGGTAGAAGGTCGTGAAAACCAACAATTACAGGAATTTGGAGTGTTGGGTTTCGTTCCTCAACCCAACCTACATGCACTACATCCACTTATAAAGCACAAAGCCTGAACAGAGGTTTTCCCCGTTCAGACTTTGTTAAAAATTACTATCCCTCAGACTTAAAATTCACCTGCTAAGGCATCAACACACCTTTCGCACAATAGAGGATGCTCTTTTGATTCTCCTACATGAACTGAATAATTCCAACAGCGATCGCATTTTTCGCCATCTGCATTAACTACACCGATTCCCCAAGTATCAGATTGTAAGTTGTATTTCAATCCTTCTAAGGCTGCGGGTGTGTCTAATACTTCCACTTGGGAGGTGATGAACAAATACCGGAGTTCATCGATACCGTTACCTTTGTCTGGATTCAGTGTTTTTACAGAGGCACGTAACTGCTCGTTATTGATGTACAGCAGAACTTTGGCTTCTAAGGAAGAACCGATTAACTTCTCGATTCTTGCTTGTTCTAATACCTTATTTACCTCAGTACGCAGTTGCCGAATTTGTTGCCAGAATTCAGCAATGGCGGGATTTTGCCATGCTTTGTCTAATTGTACCCAACCAGCCTCAAACACCGATTTATAAGGTGTTTTGTAAGGGAGATGTTGCCAAATATCTTCAGCCGTGTGACATAACACAGGAGCGATCGCGCGTGCTAAATTCTCTAAAGCTATTCTCAGCACTGTTTGACAACTGCGACGGCGGAAACCATCAGGGGTGCTGATGTACAGTCTATCTTTCGCAGCGTCGAGATAAAAGTTAGATAAATCGACGACGCAGAAATTCTGCACTGTTTGGAAGAAACGGAAGAATTGGAAGCTGTCAAAGGCTTCGGTTACTTCCTGAAATACTTCTGTCATCCGATGCAGCATATAGCGATCGAGTTCTGGTAATTGGGCGAAAGGTACTGCATCTTTTTCGGGATCGAAATCATGCAAGCTACCTAACAAGAACCGCGCTGTATTGCGAATCTTACCCCTAACATCATTTAGCTGTTTGATGATGTTGTTCCCGATACGCACATCGGAGGTGTAATCTACTGAAGACACCCACAACCGCAATACGTCAGCACCGTATGGCGGTTCTTTTTTCTGATCTTTACCACCGACAATCATCACTTGGGGATCTACTACATTTCCCAGTGACTTACTCATTTTCCGCCCTTGTTCATCCAGAACAAAGCCGTGAGTTAATACAGTTTTATAAGGTGCGCAGTCATTCACCGCCACACTGGTAAGCAAACTCGACTGGAACCAACCGCGATGTTGATCGGAACCTTCCAAATACATATCTACAGGGTAGCCTAATTGCGATCGCTGTTTAGCGACAGCCGCCCAAGAAGAACCAGAATCAAACCACACATCCATTGTGTCTGTACCTCGGCGGTAAGACTTGCCGTTATTGCGGTATTGTTCGGGTAACAATTCCTCTATCGACATTTCCCACCAAGCATCAGAACCTTTCTCAGCGATGATTGCTTGCACGTGGTTGATGGTTTCTTCTGTTAGCAGGGGTTCCCCAGTTTCCTCATCATAGAATACGGGAATGGGTACGCCCCAAGCACGCTGACGAGAAATACACCAATCAGAACGTTCTGCTACCATTGGCGTGATGCGGTTTTCACCTTGGGCGGGAATCCATCTTACTGATGCGATCGCTTTTAAGGCTTCTTCTCTAAATCCTTCCACCGAAGCAAACCACTGTTCGGTAGCGCGGAAAATTGTTGGTTTTTTTGTCCGCCAGTCGTAAGGATATTTATGTTGATAAGGTTCTTCCTTGAGTAAGGAACCAGCCCCAGTTAAGGCATCAATTACCGCCTGATTTCCATCCCCCAACACATTTAACCCAGCAAACTCTCCCGCTTCTTGGGTAAAGTTACCGTTATCATCCACTGGCGCGAGGATAGGTAAACCATAACGCTGACCGACGATGTAGTCTTCTTGACCGTGACCGGGGGCAGTATGTACTAAACCAGTACCGGACTCAGTGGTAATGTAATCGCCACCAATCACTACTGGACTTTCCCGGTCATATAATGGATGACGGTAAGTTATATGTTCTAATTCTTGCCCTTTAAATGTGGATTTTACGGTTAACTCCAATCCCAAAGTCGCCGTTAACTGTTCCACCAAATCAGCCGCGACAATTAGGTATTTAAAATTACTCTGCGCCTCTGCGTCTGGGCGTGAAACTTCCACCACAGCGTAATTGAGGTCAGCATTTACCGCTACCGCCAAGTTACCGGGAATTGTCCAAGGTGTAGTTGTCCACACAGCCACACCCAAATCTGGTAAATAATCCCCTAGCAATGGTTGAGCAGATTCAGAAAGACTAGTTACAGGGAAAGCTGCATAAATACTGCGAGAAGTATGACCTTCTGGGTATTCTAATTCAGCTTCCGCCAAAGCCGTCTTGGAGCTAGGACTCCAATGTACAGGCTTTAAACCGCGATAAATGTAACCTTTTAACACCATCTGCCCGAATACGCCAATTTGCGCCGCTTCGTATTCCGGCTTCAAAGTTAAATAAGGATCGTCCCAATTTCCCCAAACACCATAACGTTTAAAACTTTGGCGTTGTGCATCTACAGTGGTAAGGGCAAATTCTTTGGCTTTTTGGCGCAGTTGTAACGGTGTGAGGTTTTGCCGTTCTGCGGACTTCATATCCTGCAAAACTTTCAGTTCAATTGGCAAGCCGTGGCAGTCCCAACCAGGCACATAACGCACCTTCCGCCCCCGTAGCAGTTGGTAGCGGTTAATAATATCTTTGAGAATTTTATTTAAGGCATGACCAGTATGTAACGAGCCGTTTGCGTAGGGAGGCCCGTCATGTAGTATAAATAATTCGCCGGGGTTATTTTCACTGAGGCGATCGTAAATTTTATTTTCTTCCCAAAACTTTTGGATTTCCGGCTCGCGCTTGAGTGCGTTTGCCCGCATATCAAAATTAGTCTTAGGTAGATTTACAGTATCTTTGTAGCTTCCAGTTTCTGTCACAGTTTCATGCCTAGAATTAGTTGTGCAGGATTTATAAATTATAGAAGATGGAAGGCAGAGGGCAGATAACAGAAGGATGGGACTTACAAAAAATAAATTACCCATATTCCGTAGTGCGAGCATCTTGCTCGCTTTTGAACACCAGCGAGCGAGACGTTTGTCCTTCGGACACGCTACGCGAACGCACTACAAATTTATTGGGTATTTAAAAAATTGGATGTCCCGATGGTTTTTAATTTGCTCGGCGTTGGCGCAGGCTAGGGGACTTCCAATTAAAAAAATAACCAATCGCTATACAGGCAGAGGGGCAGGGGGCAGGGAGCAGGGGGAGTAAAGAAAAATCTCCTTAAATAAATTGGGTAATTTATTCTCTGGAAGTCCCTAGGGCAATATTTAAGCAGTTGGGGGAGTTGCTTAAAGTCTCTTCACTAGAGGAAGAGACTTTTGTACTATCAACTAGTAGCTACTGGCTGATTTAACTCTAATTCTGGTTGCGGTGCTTCCTCTTCTTCTGGTAAGCCGTAAATGGATCTATACAGCTTGACGTATTGCTTGGCTGATTGATACCAGCTGAAATCCTGACTCATACCGCGTTTTTGTAATTCTTGCCATTGGGGTTTGAAACGGAAACCTTCCCAAGCGCGAATCATGGAGGTGAATAAATCCAGGGGTTCATAGCGGTCAAAACAATAACCAGTACCAGCATCGTTCATGGGGTCGAAATGGGATACTGTATCAACTAAACCGCCTGTACGCCGAACAATGGGGACGGAACCGTAACGCAAAGCCATCATTTGACTGATACCGCAGGGTTCAAACCGGCTAGGCATTAAGAAAGCATCTGTACCAGCGTAGATGCGGCGAGATAAAGCATCGTTATACAGCAGGTAAGTAGCCATGCGTCCGGGATAGCGGGATGCTAACTGCCACATTTGGGTTTCGTAATAGCGATCGCCTGTTCCCAGTAACACGAATTGAGCATCAGTATATGCCAAAAAGCGATCAAGGATTTGGATCACTAAATCTAAGCCTTTTTGCTCTACTAATCGGGTTACCATGCCAATTAAAAAGGCATTGGAATTAACTTCTAACCCAACTTCTTCTTGTAAGGCAATTTTATTGGCTTTACGTTTATCTAAAGTATCGCTAGTAAAGGTTTGGGCAATATATTTGTCATTTTCTGGGTTATAAACTTCAGTATCTATACCGTTAATAATCCCAGATAATTTACCGCTAATAAAAGACAATAAGCCTTCTATGGTTTCACCATAAGCAGGTGTTTTAATTTGCTCGGCGTAGGTGGGAGATACAGTATTTACCCTGTCTGCATATTGCACCGCCGCCGCCATTGTGTTGTGTCCTTGCATATACCAAGGACACCAAGTAATTTTATCTAAATACCAACGCCAAGGCCCTTGATAAGCCAAGTTATGAATGGTGAACACGCTGGTGATATCTGGATCTTGGTTCATCCATACAGGAATCATCCCTGTGTGCCAATCGTGACAGTGGACAATCTCTGGCTTCCAATAGTTCCAGCAAAATTCGGCTGCACCGTTGGCAAACAAAGTGAACCGCCAGTCTTCATCCTCTCCCGAATAAATCCGTCGAGGCGTAAAGGCAGGATGTCCAAATAAATACAAGGGAACATCAGTACCAGGAAGGATGCTTTCGTAAACAGCAAAGTCCTGAAACATGGCAAACCCTCGCCAAATGGGTTCTTTAGGAATCTCCATTTTGTCTGGGAGAAAGCCATAGTAGGGCAAGAATATCCGCACATCATGCCCCATTTTTCTCAAGATTTTGGGCAATGCGCCGACAACATCACCCATTCCGCCAACTTTTGCAACTGGAGCTGCCTCTGCTGCAACAAATAGAATCCGCATGGTAATATATGTTTCCCCGATTCTGCCTACACAGTGAATCAGTTTTTAGTTACTCAATCATGACTTTTTCACTGTTCACTGATTACTTATCTAACCATATCCGGGTGCGGATTGGCTTAAGAACCTCTTTGGATTTCGGTAAAAATCACATCTAAGATTGCTTGTGCGCCTTGTTCTCGCAATAAATGCGCGAGTTGTGTACCCAGATTTTCGGCGTTCTTGGCTTCTCCGGTAACGGTGTCTTTGACTAGATTTTGTCCATCGACGCTAGCAACTATCCCGGTTAAGGTTAAAGTATCACCATTAATTTCCGTATTTACACCAATGGGTACTTGACAGCCGCCTTCGAGATCGCGTAAAAAGGCACGTTCAGCTAAACAGCGATCGCGAGTTTCGGGATGTTCGATAGCTTTGAGCAGAGATATCAATTCGGTATCATCTGCACGGCATTCTATACCCAAAGCACCTTGACCAACTGCATGGAGCGAGATTTCTTTAGGTAAAATTTGATGAACGCGATCGCTCATTCCCAAGCGCTCTAACCCGGCAACTGCCAAAATTAAAGCATCATACTCACCCGCATCTAATTTAGCCATGCGTGTATTCAAATTTCCCCGCACATCTTTAAATGTAAAATGGGGGAATTTATGGCGTAACTGGGCTAATCTCCGCAGAGAGGATGTACCAATTACTGCACCTGCTGGTAAAGTATCAATTTGCTGACCAATGTACTTTTCGTGCAGTACCAAAGCATCTGCTGGATTTTCCCTTTCGGTAATTGCTGCCAATGTTAAACCTTCTGGTAATTTAGTTGGCAGATCCTTGAGGGAATGTACCGCAAAATCAATCTCCTTGTTGAGCATCCCAACTTCTAATTCTTTGGTAAATAATCCTTTATCACCAATTTTGGCTAATGCTACATCCAGGATTTTGTCGCCTTGGGTAGACATGGTATGGACTTCAAAAGCAATCTCAGGATAGCTTTTTTGCAGTTGCTCTTTTACCCAGTGGGTTTGAACTAGAGCCAGTTGACTTTTACGAGAACCAATACGGATTGTGCGTGCAGGACTGGAAACAGTTGAAGTCATAAAACAAAATGTCAAACAAGGCGATAATTTCACTCTCATCTAGACTACCGCAGTGAGTGACTTACCGGATGCTAATTGCTTAATTTGAGTTAAGTTTAATTGCGATTTTCTTTACATTTATTTACCAAATATCAGGATAAAGGATCGAGGATTCAGCCTTCAGTTAATATTAATTATCTGAATTGAGGTAATCTTGTAATTGTTGAGTACGTTGTCGCGTAGTGCGTTCTAAGCAACCTAAATAAATACTAGGCGCAATAGTTCCCCCTTCATATTGGCTGCGTTCAAACTCACAACTTGTATCGCGGAACTTAATCCAGGCTTGCTGTGCAGTAATTAATTTTTGTTTTCTGGAACTAGATAAAGTTGGCAGAAGTTGTTTATAAACTTGATTCAATTTTTTATCAGCATTTTGATAAGATAAGCCAGCGCATTGATTAATTTCGACTTGAGTTTGCGCGTTATTACAGTTAAGCTTTTGCGCTAACTGTAGCTGTGGATTTTCCGGTGTTGTGTTTGCCATTGTCACAGTCGTAACAGACAAACTACTGAGGGCAATCATACTGAGAAAATGTAGTAAAAACCGATTCATGATATTTTGGAATGTACGTGTATGCACCAAAATAGCAGAAAATAGCCTTGTTAGTCGATTTGATTGGATTCAAACTCGATCCGATTGGATTCAAACTTGATCCGATTGCATTCAAACTTGATTTGATTGCATTCAAACTTGATCCGATTGCATTCAAACTTGATCCGATTGGATTCAAACTTGATTTGATTGCATTCAAACTTGATTTGATTGCATTCAAACTTGATCCGATTGCATTCAAACTTGATCCGATTGCATTCAAACTTGATCCGATTGCATTCAAACTTGATCCGATTGCATTCAAACTCGATCCGATTGCAAGGACATGCAATTGTTGAAATACCCAAGAAACTTGTAGTGCGAGCATCTTGCACGATGAATGAACAAAATTGTTGAAATACCCAAGAAACTTGTAGTGCGAGCATCTTGCTCGCTTTTTAACACTTGCACGATGAATGAACAAAATTGTTGAAATACCCAAGAAACTTGTAATGCGAGCATCTTGCTCGCTTTTTAACACCAGCGAGCGAGACGCTCGCACTACGAAATATGGGTAATTTATTTTTTGTAAGTCCCCAATCAAAGTCTATCTGATAGCTTTTACTAATTTTCGCATCTCGCTAAAAATTTTCCCGTTCCCCGTTCCCTCAACCGCAGGTTTCCGAGACATGAACCTGCCGTGAGGAGGAAGAGGCAATCTTGTCGGTATGGTATGAATAATTTTGATAATTTTAACGATATTGTATTTTAAGCTTTGATTCTTATGAAGCGTTCCGCTTGCCTCATCTTTAATCCCGTAGCTGGTCAAGGTGACTCAGAACAAGAACTGGCACAGATTCGGGCAATATTAGAGCCAGAAATTGATTTAGATATTTACTTTACTACTGAAGAAGTTGGTGCAGATCAACTAGCTTATGCCGCAGTGGAACGTGGAGTAGATGAAATTATCGCTTCTGGTGGTGATGGAACTCTCTCCGCCGCCGCCGCAGCTGTAGTTAATACTAATATTCCCTTAGGCATCATTTCCAGGGGAACGGCGAACGCTTTTGCTACAGCTTTGACTATTCCCGATACCATTGAAGCCGCTTGTGAGACAATTCTCCAAGGTGCAACGAAGAATGTTGATGTAGCCTATTGCAACGATCTACCGATGGTACTACTAGTAGGTATCGGTTTTGAAGCGGAAACGGTAGAACGTGCAGACAGAGAAGCAAAAAAGCGCTTTGGTATTTTAGCTTACGTCCTCGCCGGCATTCAGCAATTGCGAGAATTAGAGAGTTTTGATGTAGAAATTGAAACCGAAGACAGAATCATTAAAACTCAAGCTGCGGCTGTTACCGTCGCTAATGCAGCACCCCCAACTTCAGTTTTAGCCCAAGGGCCAGCCGGGATTATTTATGATGATGGACTGCTAGATTTAACTATTGTCGCACCAGCAAACAAAGCCGGCGCGATCGCAGCTACATATCATTTATTCCAAACTGCTTCTGCGGGTAATCCCGTAGAACGTGATGATATTGGCTACCTCCGCGCTAAACAATTTAAAATCACCACAAATCCCCCCCAAAAAGTAGCTTTAGATGGCGAAATTATCGGTAACACGCCAATTGAAGTTAAATGTGTACCATGTGGATTGAAGATTTTTGTGCCCCAAGTAGATGAAGTAGTACCAGTAGAGAAGTTAGATGGACTACCAAATTTGGTAATTGAGATGAAAAATCCGGCTGAGAATTCAGGGGACAAGGAGGACAAGGGAGACAAGGAGTACAAGGAGGACAAGGGGGACAAGGGGGACAAGGAGGACAAATAACTAATTCCTAATGCCCAATGCCCAATGCCCAATGCCCCATGCCCCATGCCCATTTAGGAGTAACTTACATTGAAACTTGTTTCTGACCCAGCGATCGCAAAAAAAATTAGCAAGATGCAGCAACGGGTAAAATGGCAAGATCCGCTAATTCTTGAACGTGGTATTGACCAAACTCAGCTAGTAATCGCAGATGATCGCACAGAAGATTTGGAGTTTTCATTTTTAGTTGTCGGGGATAGTGGTTCGGGGACGCATAAGGGACATAACCCCCAACGTCAGGTGGCGGAATTAATGCTACCGCATCATCATGAATGCCGTTTTATGTTGCATACAGGCGATGTAATTTATCTGGTGGGATCGAAAGAATATTATCAACACAATTTTATTCAGCCTTATCAAGAATTTCTCGTTAATGGAGAACAACCAAAAAAAATTGCCTATGACAAAATGGTGTTCAAACTGCCAATTTTACCTGTACCGGGAAATCATGATTACTACGATTTACCGCTATTATTTGGCTTAGTTTCTATTAGTACTTTACCAATCAGGCGATTATTGCGATCGCGTTTAGATTTAGATGTGGGTTTATATGGTTCGGGAACTGGTGATGCTTATGCGAGGGCGTTTTTAGACTATCTTTGTGCCTTTCAGTCTCCAGGCGATTTAGCCAGTCATTTAGACCAACATTATACAAGTACAATCAATAATAATCGCTGTCTTTCCTATCAACCAGGAAGCTTTACTCGCCTGCCTAATCGTTATTATACTTTTCGCTATGGTGGCATTGATTTCTTTGCTTTGGATTCTAATACATTTAACGAGCCACCACCAATACCAAAAACACGAGAAGGTGATGCAGATAGAAGATTTTTAGAAAAACGCCGCACTACTTTAGAGCAAGAAAAGCAGCAAATTGTAGCAGATTCAGCAATTCTTAATCCTAACAATCCTCACGATGCTGAACAATTAGACGATTTGCAAGTTAAACTCACACAAATTGAAGAAATTATAGTTGATATAGAAAAGCAATTAGATTTTAATAAAAGTACAGTTATTGATATTGAACAATTAGATTGGTTAAGACAAAGATTAATTGAATCTTGGCAAAATCCCCAAGTGCGGGGAAGGATAATTTTCTTTCATCATCCACCCTATGTAACTGAGGCGACAAAATGGGAACAAGCGCAAACTTTAGCAATTCGTAATCGGTTGCGGGGGGTTTTTGATGCGGTAGCAGAAAAATTAGGTTCTCTGACGGAAAATCGTCCTTTAGTGGATTTAGTTATTAATGGTCACGCCCATTGTTTAGAATATTTACAAACAACAGATACAGGACATGCTGATTCTCATATCCCTTGGATTGTTTGTGGTGGTAGTGGTTTTAGTTTACGCCGCCAACGTCCAGAGGGTGCAGATTTAACCGAAATTCGGGAAGATGGTGAGAAATTAGTAGCGCGATCGCAACTTTTCATCGGACGTAGCGGACAGGGTTCTCATAAACATAGACCTTACTCCTGTTTGCGCATTGATGTCAAAGGCGATCGCCAGCCTAAATTTATTGTCCGTCCTTTAGTTGCAGAATGGTATCAACGCCAATGGTGCGATCGCGAAATTGAACCATTTGAAATTTAGCCTTTTGCTAATCTGGCTAAAGCTGCATTCGCGATTAATCGATTCGCCTTGCTTGTCAGGTGGACTAAATCCCAGAATATCTAGATTCAGCAATACCTAAAATACTAACTACTACCCAAACCTCTGCGTCACTTTGCGCTTTCCCTTGCGTTCCTCTGCGTTAAAAACATTCTTTTTAACCTCACCTACCAGCATATAAAAATAAAGATGAGGACAAAATCCTCATCATCATAATTACAGTACCACAAGCAATTTAAACAAGCCCTGGGCCTCTACCGCGAGTATCATTCTTATCTGTTAATTCACCTTCTTTATCTTCATTCGCTTCAATTAGTTCTTCCACACGGTTAGCGGTATCTTGTGCTGCTGATTCTTGTGCATCACCAGGTACTTCATAATACATTTCTGGCTCAACAGCATAATTATTTAATAAACCTTCTTTATCAACTGTGTAACCATCTGTAGTGCGGATGCTATCAGAGTGGGTTTGATCGTCGGTAGGAGCGCTGGCTTCTCTTTCTTCTGTTGGGACTGTTTTATATAAGTCTCCTTCTCTTTCTTTACGCGCTGCTGTTTCTGCTGGAATAATACCTCTATCATATGCATCTGATTCAACGCGCTCGGAAGAATCTACTGCTTTTCTAACTTCTTTATTAGTCATAAATCACGCCCTCGTTAAACATTTTGTTCATAACTTATGGGACTAGATTAAACTTTTCATCAAGATAAAGATACTATCTTTAGAAGTGCATTACTGAGGATAATTAACTATTTACTCTATCCCCAGGGATATATTATTTTCTTTTAAGTTTGTTGGTGTAATTAAATATAACCGTCATTTGTCATTTGTCATTTGTCATTTGTCATTTTTCATTAGTCATAAATATAGACGCCAAAAAATGTAGCCTTTTGATTTCTAGGCTACATTTAAATAAATGATTGACTTAAATTAAGCTATCAATAAATCACGAGCCGACAATCTGATTTTGAAAACGGCGAATTTCTTGAGTTAATTCTTGGCGATTGTCAGCTTTAATCAGATAACGGGAAGCAAACCAAGCTGTGTAACCGATACCAATTAACTCAAAAGTTGGCGCAAGTAAAGGAATCGTATTAATTGCACTGAGAACTGCTAACACTACTTTGAGTGTCACAATCGCAGACAAAATCAAAAATACAGTGACTAAAGGCTGTTGGTATTGTTTAAAAAATCTGCTTACATATTCAGGAAGCTGTGCTAAAAAGTCAGCAACTTGACGCCCAATTTGTTGCCATTGCTCATTAGATTGATTTGCTGGAGGTAGCTTTGGCAAATTTTGATTGTCTGCACCTGTAAGAGCTACACTAGCCTCTGGGGAAGTAGAGTTAGCGAATTCCATTTGCTGTTGTTCGGTTGTCATAACTTTTGTATTGTGTGCTTCACCCAAGTTTTCATTATTGATTGAATATCAATCAATAAAATAGCCTTGATTATAAATAGAAGGAATTGCAGTTGTGGCAAAAGCCTATAATCAATTATACATAATTTTCTGATTACAGGCTTTGATAATTATGAAATTTTAGAACTAAATCCTAGTTAAAATTAACAGGGATTTATGATTATCGAGTTTATTGAGTTGGTGGCGCAACTACTGCTTTGACAACTACTTGTTTTACACCTTTAATTTCCTTAGATAAAGGTGCAATTTTATTTAACTGATCCTGATTATTTACAGTTCCACCAACAGTAACTGTACCATTTTCAGCAGCTTCAACTGTAAGAGCGCCATTAGGAATATTCGCTTCTAATTTAGAGCGAACTTCGCTAGCAAGGTCGCCTGTTGCTCTTTGGGTATCACCACCAGTAGCATTATTGCGCTGTTCACGAGCGCGAATATCAGAATTTAATTGTCTGCGGCGAGTCTCGCTTTGAGCATCTTTTTGTGCAGCTTCTGTTGCTTGCGCATCAGGTCTTTCTACTGCTTCATTAGGATTAGCGGGTGCTGATTGACTGGTTTTTTCTGTGTTATTACAAGCAACAGCACCAAAAATTAGAAGACTGCTAATTAAGACAGGTGTGAGTTTTTTCATTTGTTTGCTCTTGAGATCAATATGCGAATTTTGATTTGTGCTGATGTGTGTGGGAGCAACTAGGAGCAAGTGATTTTTAGCCTTGCTCCAATACCGGAAATTTTTACGCCTTAGAGAGTTTCATCACGGCGATCGACAATTACCACAGCCGGCTCGTCTCTACTAACGTCACCAGGATGAGAAGTATCTACAACATGGCGATCGCTATGATGGACTCGATCTAAATCAGTAGCGTCATAAACGGCGAATTCTTCAATTCCCCGACGTTTGAGGATAGTTTCAGCTTGATGAATTTCCGATTCTGTACCATCAACGATGACAACATAATCGCCGCGATTAAAGCGATCGCTATAAACGCGCGCGCGATTTTCGGGAATACCTAAGCCAACCAAACCACCTGTAATCCCACCAGCAGCTGCACCAATTGCACCACCAGCCACAGTTGTAGCCAAAGCTGTAGCAACTGCACCACCGGCAATTACAGGGCCGACTCCGGGGATAGCTAATGCACCCAAACCAACCAACAAACCACCTAAACCACCTAAAGCTGCGCCTGTAGCTGCACCTGCTTTCGCACCTTCATCGGCTTTATTACCAGTACCAATGTTTCTGTCTACACCAGTATTAACGCCAGCAATGCGATCGCCATCTGTATTTTTCGCAATCAGCGAAACTCGGCTCATGGGGAAACCTGCATCGCGCAGTTCTGTCAGTGCTGCTTCTGCATCGCGACGGTGTGCAAATACACCAATCGCTCTTCTATGAGCGCGGACATCGCCATGAGTCGCAACCGGAGTATGCGCCACTCCCGTACCTACAGCGCTAACGGGAGTACCAGGAACATCATATTCACTACGCGGACGGTCGTATACATTGAATTCTTCAATATTCCAGCGCCGCAGAATCGGTTCGGCTCTAGCAATGTCTTCGTCTGTACCATCAACTATGACTAAATAGCCGCCTCGTTCGACTCGTTCGTTGTAAACTCTGGCGCGTTCTTCAGGAATTCCTAAACCAATTAAACCACCAAGTAAACTACCAGCCGCCGCACCAATCGCACCACCAGCGACAGTTGTCGCCAAAGCTGTAGCTGCTGCACCAGCTAGCATAATTGGGCCAATTCCGGGAATAGCTAAAGTTCCCAAACCTACCAATAACCCTGTTAAACCACCCAATGCACCACCGGAAACTGCGCCGACTTTTGCACCTTCATCAGATTTATCGCCAACCTTCTCAGTCACTGGAGCGCCAGCAATTTCACCGTTATGGTCTCTATCTCTGGCAATTACGGATATTCTATCCATCACAATGCCAGCATTACCTAACTCGCGCAGAGCTTGTTCAACATCAGTACGATTATGAAATACGCCTATAGCACGTCTAGTTACTACAGCCATTTGTTTCTCCCAAATAAGAAAATTACTTAAACAGCTAAATTATGTAAGCTCTCTAAGCTTATTTATGCTTTTTTTAAAATCATTTTTCATCAATCATTTGGGAGAAATTATTTATCTATCATTGGATATAGATAATTATAAAATAGCTAAATTCTGTCCGAATATATAGTTAATCAATCTGATTTTATGAATTGCTTTTCAATAAAAAATGAATTGTAAATATTTGCAAAGATTATCAGATTAGGCATAATAAATCTAATATAGGTGATAAATATATTTTATCGGAATTGATTTGAAGATTGCTTTGGTTTGTTCCGGATACCAAACTCTGTTTATGAATATCTACTATTGATATAATTAACAAAAATTATCTAAATTGTAGGGTGGGCATTACCTACCTGACGTGAATTTAAAATTAACCCTAGATATATACTAATACAGTTCAGTTAGCGACAAAAACCTTAAACTGCGTAGGTTGGGTTGAGGAACGAAACCCAACATTTCCAGGGTTTTGTTGGGTTTCACTTCGTTCAACCCAACCTACAATTATCCTTAACTGAACCGTATTGAGATATATACTTATCCGACAAGAAGTACACCTTTTGATTGATAGATTTATGACTTAGGAAAGTGTATGTCACTACAACTACTTTCTAGACTGATAAATAAGCCATTTTTTCAATAAATGGAAGTTCAACCATCGCACGCGAGAGAGATAATTATATGTTTCAAAATTTTGAAAATATGTTGAGATGGGATTGGCTATCGTTGGGAGTAACACCTGCTAACAGTATACCAGAAGTTATCAGTCAAGAAAGATTGCCGATTATTTTTTCAAGTCCAAAGTTTTTTGTGGCATTCTTGGCTGGTACTTTAATGGCCTTAGCCTTTCAGTTACTATTAACAAACTTTTCTGTAGCTGCGGGGATTTCCTCGTGGGATATTGATGATGACGATGATGACGAGCGCTCAGAAAGTTTAGGGCATAAAATTCGCGAAGTAGAATCTAAAATTGGCGTTTGGGCATTAATTACCTCAACAATTTCTATATTCGCGGCTAGTTTTTTAGCAGTGAAATTGAGTTTAATTCAAAGTGCCTTATTTGGAGCCATTATCGGTATAGTTATTTGGTCTACCTTTTTCTTTGTGGTAGTTTGGTTAGGTTCATCTACCGTAGGTTCCTTAATTGGTTCTCTCGCTAATACATTTACTTCTGGTTTGCAAACCCTGACTGGCGCTGCAACTGCGGGTATCGGTGGAAATTTAGCTCAAAGACAAATGGTTTCCACTGCTGAAGAAATCACAGCAGCAGTACGGAGAGAATTAACTTCAGGTTTTGATGCTGATACTATTCGCAATACCCTACAAAGTTCCTTAAATTCTCTACAAGTACCAAACCTGAATGTCAAAGACATTGGCAATCAATTTCAGAAAATACTCAAAGATGTAGATTTTCAGGATATTGCTAATAGCGACGCAATCCGCAATATCAATCGCCAAACCTTTGTGGATTTAATTAGCTCTCGCTTAAATTTATCTTCAGGCGATATTAACAAAGTTGCCGATCAATTAGAAGCTGTTTGGAAACAAGCTGCATCACGCACAAATCCCACAGAGCAAGTAATTAACATTCTCAAATCTGCCACACCTGAAGAATTAAAATCTGAAAACTTAGGCGAACGCCTTCAGGAATTAGTTACAGTTGGTGGTGGAAATGGTAATGGTAGTAGCAACGGTGGACTCAAGCAAGCTATACAATATGGTGTAGGTGCGGCGGTTCCATTAGTATTAGATAGAGTTAATCTCTCTGATATCGATGTGAATAAAATTACCAATCAGTTGCAAAAACTGAAAGATAAAGTTCAAGACATCGATGTTGATAAAATTACAACCGAACTGCAAAAATTCACAGATAAAACTAGCGAACAAATATCTGAGAATTTACCACAATCAAACCGCAACAATATTAAAACAGATGTCGAGGATTATATCTCTAATTCCTTCCCTTGGCATTTTAACCGCTTGACAATCAAAGATGAATTTCAAGATATCATCTACGATCCACAAGCTGATCCAGAAACTACCCGCCGAGAATTAGCAGAAATCGATTCAGATTATTTAACAAACTTGCTAATTAGACGCAGCGATCTGAGCGAAGCGCGAGTTAAAGAAATTGTTCAACAACTAGAAAGTATTCGCCAAGAAGTTTTAGCAACTGTACAACAAGGTACAGCAAAAAAACAATGGCAAGATGTCAGGACGCAAATTGAAAATTATCTGCGTTCCACAGGTAAGGAAGAACTCACGCCAGAAAATATTCAGCAGAATTTTTCTGAATTGTTAGCAGATGCAGAAGCAGGTTTAGAAGATTTACAAGAGCGGTTCTCGCAATTGAATCGCGACACATTTATCCAAGTGTTGCAGCAACGTCAAGACTTGAGCGACGAGGAAGTTAATAATATTATTAACAAACTCGAAAGCACTCGCGACTCTGTATTAAATAATGCCAGAGAACTGCAAGAGCAAGCACAAGCCAAAACGGCTGAACTGCGTCAACGAGTAGAAGATTATCTACGCAATACCAATAAGGATGAACTGAATCCTGAAGGTATCAAACGTGATTTTAGAACGTTACTCGAAGACCCACAAGCGGGAATTTCTGCCTTAAGAGAACGCTTATCGCAATTCGATCGCGATACTTTGGTACAACTGCTATCTCAGCGTCAAGATTTGAATAAAGAGCAGATTAATCAAATTATCGATCGCTTAGAAGAAGTTAGAGATAACATCTTACAAGCACCGCAAGCCTTAGCAGGTAAAGCCAAAGAACAATATGAACAAACTAGCGCTAAAATCGCTGAATATCTCCGCAATACCAATTTAGAAGAACTCAACCCCGAAGGTATTCGCCAAGATTTAGAAACCTTACTCGCAGATCCGCAAGAAGGTGCTGTAGCCTTAAGAGAACGCCTATCGCAATTCGATCGCGATACCTTGGTACAACTCCTCAGCCAGCAAGGAAACCTCAGCGAAGAACAAATTAATCGTACTATCGATCAATTCCAAGCAGCGATTAATAATATTGTCAACGCACCGCAACGTTTAGCAAAGCGCACGACCCAAAGAGTTGTAGACTTTGGTAAAACTTTAGAAAATTACCTGCGTCACACCAATAAAGAAGAACTCAACCCTGAAGGTATCAAGCGCGATTTACAATTACTGTTGCAAGATCCAAGATTGGGAATAGGAAATTTAAGCGATCGCTTATCCAAATTCGATCGTTCCACAATTATCAGCTTACTATCTCAACGGGAAGACATCTCCGAAGAAGAAGCTAACCGCATTTTGGATCAAATCGAATCTGTACGCGACTCCTTGAGTAAGCAATATCAGCAAATTCAGCAAAGAGTACAATCAGTGCTAGATAACTCCACTAGCCGAATTCGCGACTATCTCAACTCCTTAGATCGTCCAGAATTGAACTACGAAAACATTCAGCAAGACTTTGCGAAATTGTTTGACGATCCCCAAGCTGGATTTGAAGCCTTACGCGATCGCCTCAGCAACTTCGATCGCGATACCCTAGTAGCGTTACTCAGTTCGCGCAGCGATATTTCCCAGGAAGATGCTAACAGAATTATCGATCGCGTAGAAGCCGCACGAGATAGCGTATTACACCGCGCCGAACGCATTCAACAAGAAACGCAAAAACGCATCAAAGCCATCCAACACCAAGCCAAAAAGCAAGTAGAAGAAACCAAGAAAAGCGTTGCAACTGCTGCATGGTGGCTATTTGGTACCGCTTTGACTTCACTAGTTGCAAGTGCGATCGCAGGTGTCATCGCCGCCACAGGTGGTTTAAACTTCATCAGTTAAACATCCCTGTTTGCATAAGTTTGCGCAATTAATTAAACACCAACTCAGCCTGTTTAGCCTCAAGTCGAGGTTTTGAGCAGGCTGATTATTTTGTTGATTTAGACTTAGATCAATTTTCACAATTTTTGCGAAAAATTAAGCATTTAAAATGAATTTATAACTAGTCAGTTCTAGAGGTGGCATGAATTTAGTTAATAAAATAAAATTTGCTAACCTGCCATCGCCAGGATAAAAAATCGCTAACTGCCGTTAGAGTAAATAACTAATATGAAAAATCGTTATTTTTTCAGCAAAATCTTATGCATTAGTCTAATTTTTATCTTATTTTTTGCTTTTTGGATAACTGATTCTGCTTATGCTCGTGGAGGTTGTTTTGCTAGTGGAACTGCTATTTTAACTGTTGATGGTGTTAAACCTATTGAAAAACTACATCCCGGTGACAGCATTATTAGTTATAACTTCACCAAGCAAAGTCCAGAAATTGGGAAGATTGGTGAAATTCAAGTAGTTTCGTCTCCTGAATATTATTTAATCAATCATCAAATTAAAGTAACAGCTACTCATCCCTTTTATATCAAAACTTCTACAGGGGTAAAGTTGCTGCAAACGCAACAACTTAAACTAGGCGATCGCCTGATTGGATTGGCTAGTGATACTCCTGTTATTTCCAGCATTGACTATATTCAAAAACCTATCACTGTCTATAATCTTATATCTGTTAATCCCAATCACAATTTTTATGCCGAGGGTATTTTAGTGCATAACAAAGGTGGTGGCGGCGGCGGCGGATCTGGTGGTGGTGGATTTAGAGGAAGTTATGGATCGCGTAGTGGAAATGGTGGAGCATACACGCCTATTAACGCCAAGACTCTCCCAAAACTAATCCTAGCAACTTTAACCTTAGTGCTTGTTTTATTACCGGTTCTATTTTTTAGAGAACTTTATAACTTGGTGCGTTTCTACGGTAAACAATTTAGCAATGATTCTGACTTAATCCAATTTACGACTAAAATCAATCCAAAATTTACTAATCGCTACTCTCTACGCTATATAAAAAATCAGGAGAGTTGGAAACAGATACCAATCGCCTCAGAAATTTATGAACAACAATATCAGCATATTTTTGCTAAATCAGAACTAGTTGAGCAAGTAAGTAAGTTGTTTATCCAGTATCAACGTGACTGGACAATGAAAAAATTTAACAAGATGCAAGCCTATATTAAAGAGCCATTTTACTCTCAGCAATGCCAGATTTTTCAAAGCGATTTTGGCGATAATTTTGATGTTATTTATCACCCTGAAGTAATGGAAGTTGCACCTATTAGTTTTTACCAAGACGAGAATAAATATATTTTGAGATTCCAGATAAATGCTAAAATGACAAACTTTGTGCTGTCACCTAAAGGGTATGTACTTAGCGGTGAATCTTACCCATTATTATTTACTGAGTATTGGGACTTTATTGTAGACTCTGACAAAAATTTCTATTTGAAAGACATTAGCCAAATCTGCTCGGAAATTTAATCTCTGGAAAGCACAGGTTGAGCGATCGCCAGAATTCCTCATACTTAGCATAAAAAATTACATGCTATTTGTCTAAGTACCTCTATTGTGACAGTTTTTAGGTTGGCACCTTGGGACTCCTTGATGCCACAATTTTTGTACCCTATGTAGTTACAGGGGTGCAATTTATTTAAGTGCGATCGCAATCACAACCCTATCGGACTTATATCACAGGAAATAGCAGTGGTTATCACTTAGCGTTGCCGAAAAATCAATAATACTTACAATCAACCTCATCTTCGGTGATTTCTTGGCAACTATGTGGAGTAACTCTTATGCTCGAAAAATTATTACTAGCTTTTGGTTTGACACTCAGCCTTAGTTTATTTACAGGATTGAATTTGTCCAATCCTAAACAAACTGGCAATATTAACTTAAATTCTCAACAAGCCTTTAATTATACTCAAGTCTTTGGTAATATTTCATACTAATTGTGGCGACTAGCTAATATTGTTCATATCATAGGCTGAAGTATAAATATATCTCAGCGAAAGTTGAGAACTCAGTCATCGATATGGCGGCAAAGAGTATGAAAAGCCAAGTTTTAGCCACAACCCTATTTTTAACAATAATTAGCTTGACAACGCGAGTCGAAGCAGCAAATTCCGAACATATCAGACAATTATTATCGACAAAACAATGTCAAAACTGTGACTTGGTAGGTGCAGGTTTAGTTTTGACTGACTTAACTGGAGCGAATTTAAGCGGCGCTAATCTCGCAGGTGCTAACCTCAGCCGTGCAAACTTAACTGGTGCTGATTTGCGCGGTGCAAACTTAGCCGGTGCGAGTTTATTTGGTGCAAACCTCAACGCCGCTAGACTTGCTGGTGCAAATTTAGCCAGTGCAGACTTCAGAAACTCCTATCTAGTCAATGCAGAATTAACTGGCGTCAATCTCAATAGTACTTATTTACAAGGTGCAATTGGCATACCCACACAAATTGCCACTCCAGAAGAATTTTATGCTTGGGGGATAGCAGAAGCCCAAAGAGGCAATACACAACAAGCTATTGATTATTTTAATCAAGCGATCGCCACCAAAACCGATTACGGTGAAGCCTACTTAGCCCGTGGTGTTGCCCGTTACCAGATATTAGATAGACAAGGTGCATTCAAAGATGCGGAAATTGCCGCCAAAGTGTTTACAGAGCAAAAAAACGCTCCCGGTATCCAAACAGCCCAAGCATTTATCAAAGAATTACAAACACCCCCAGATGGTAAAGTAAATGTAGGTAAACCTAGCTTTTTCGACTTCTTAGGTAGCCTTGGTTCTGTTTTGTTACAGTTCTTTCCCTTTTAGGGAGACAAGGAGGATAAGGGAGACAAGGGAGACAAGGAGGACAAATAACTATTGCCCAATGCCTAATAACAACTGACAACTGACTACTGACTACTGACTACTGACAAATGACTCTCTCCCTTGAACTATGGACAGTTAATCAAGATTTAGCCCAAGCTTGTCTAGAGCATCCTTTTGTGCAAGGCATAGCTGATGGTAGTCTAGAGGCAGAAAAATTTGCTTATTATGTCGGACAAGATGCTTTTTTCTTAGAAGCTTTTGCCCGTGCTTACAGTGTCGCCGCCGCTAAAGCACCAGATTGGCAGGGATTCACCACATTTCACGCCCTAGCTGATGGCGTGTTGCAGGAACTCAAGCTGCATGAAAGCTATGCTGCGCAATGGGGAGTTAACTTACAGGCTGTAGAACCAGGCGCAGCTACCCGTCGTTACACTGACTTTTTATTAGCCACAGCTTGGGGTGGAGATGTGGGTTTAACGGCGGCGGCGATGTCTCCATGTATGCGCCTGTATGCTTTTTTGGGCGAACAGTTAGCTGTAAATGGTATTCCTAACCATGCCTATACAAACTGGATTCAAACTTACAGCAGCGCAGAATTTCAACCTTTAGCACAACAATTAGAAACTTTAGTTGACAATTACGCGATCGCTACGCCGTTGGTACAATCTACCTATCGTTATGCAATGTTCTGCGAACGTGACTTTTTTCAAGCTGCATGGACATTGCAATAGTTTTGCAATTTAATAAGTCAACTATACTCATAATATACTTATCAAGTTGACCATCGGTTTATAAGTATTTTTTGCTAAATTTTACCTTTTACAGCAATTTTCAGGTAAATAGACAACACTGTAGGGGCACGGCACCAGTAAGATTATTGTATATACGAGAAGATTGTGGATGCCGTGCCCCTACGACAGATGTGGTTCAAATAGGTGAAAACTGCTGTAAATAATAGACCTCTGGCAACGCACAGGTTTAGGTTAGCTTTTAACTGCTTAAGCAAATGGGAAGTTGCTCAAATTCCATAATTTTAATTTTTAGCGGTTATAATTACTGTTGCTTGTTGCTAAATTTTATACGATTTATGAGCGAAACGAATACTGAATATCAAGCCCTACTTGATGAAATGATTAGAACCGGGAAACTCAAGCCAGAATATAAAGAGATACTCTTAGAAATCGGGGAGTTGGGAAGCAAGGCTTGTAATTTAGGATTAATTTACGGTTTGAGTTGGCGTGAAGATGCTAATAATGTCATTCTCGATCAATACGAAATTCTTGTTCAATACAACAATTTTTTGTATTTAACCTTCGCTGAAACCCGCGACTATCTGAAGAATTTAATTGCAGGTGCAGAGGTTGAACAGTTAGAGAAAGTTTAAAATTTGCAGATTAAAAAAGCTGGGCATTGCCCAGCTAAAATTAAGCAAATATTCCGGCAAAAAAGTCAATAGTCTCCTTCAAAGCCTTGATAAAAATATCAATTTCCTCACGGGTATTGTAGAAATATAAACTTGCTCTTGCGGTTCCCGCCACATTTAAGTAACGGTGTAATGGTTGAGTACAGTGATGTCCAGAACGGATGGCAACGCCTTCTTGATCTAATAATGTAGATAGGTCATTGGCATGAATATCTGTTACGGTAAACGAGGCTAAAGCGGCTCTACCTTCACCTTTAGCATCTGGTTTCGGCCCGTAAATTTGAATTTGGGGAATTTGCGCTAATTGTTGAAACAAATAAGCTGTTAATTCGGCTTCATAAGCATGGATTTTATCCATACCTATACTAGTAAGATAATCGATTGCTGCACCAAGTGCGATCGCTTCCCCAATTGCAGGTGTACCCGCTTCAAATTTATGGGGTAATTCCGCATAGGTGGAATGGTCTAAATATACCTCAGCAATCATCTCACCACCACCAAAAAATGGTGGCATATATTCTAACAGTTCTAATTTGCCATACAAAAAGCCTATCCCAGTTGGGGCGCACATTTTATGACCGGAGGCGACTAACCAATCACAGTCAATATCCTGTACATCAATATGCATATGAGGGACACTTTGGCAAGCATCCATTAAGAATTTCGCACCGTATCTGTGAGCGATCGCAGCTATTTCTTTCACTGGATTGATACAACCCAAGGTGTTAGAAACATGAACGACTGACACTAATTTAGTTTTAGCAGAAATTAGTGTTTTGAACTGCTCAAAATCAAAAGTTTGTTCTGGAGTAAGTTCGACAAATTTGAGTACCGCACCCGTTTTTTGCGCTACAAATTGCCAAGGAACTATATTACTGTGGTGTTCCATTACCGACAGAATAATCTCATCTCCTGGCTGTAAATTATTCATTCCCCAGCTGTAAGCTACCAAGTTAATTGCTTCACTCGCGTTGCGGGTGTAAACAATTTCTTGACGCGAAGCAGCATTGATAAATTTAGCAACTTTATCTCTAGCACCTTCATAAGCATCAGTAGCTTGAGCGCTGAGAATATGCGCACCTCGATGCACGTTGGCATTATACTGCTGATAATAATCTCGCAGAGTATTTAGCACCTGAAGAGGTTTTTGGGAAGTAGCAGCATTATCCAGGTAAACGAGGGGTTTACCGTTGACTTCCTGATGCAAAATCGGGAAGTCAGCACGAACTAAATCGGCTAGGGTTTTGGTAGAAGTAAATGTCATTGGTGATTTAGTCAATAGTCAAGAGTCAATAGTCAAGAGTCAAGAGAAATTGACTTGAGATTATTGACTGTGGTTAATAGGCTTTGTCGCAGGGAAGCAACGGGGATTTTATTGATGATTTCGGCAGCAAAAGCGTTAATTAATAAGTTTCGGGCAGCATTTTGGTCGATTCCCCGGCTTTGCAGATAAAATATTTCATCATCTTCCAACTGGCTAACAGTAGCACCGTGAGCGCACTTCACATTATCTGCGGTAATTTCCAGTTGAGGTTTGGTATCAACTCTCGCTTTCGATGATAGTAGCAAATTCCGGTTTAATTGGGCTGCGTTTGTTAGCTGTGCTGGCTTGGGCACAAAAACCTTACCGTTGAATACTGCATGAGCGCGATCGCCTACAATACACTTATGCAATTGTTCACTTTTACCATAGGGATGATTCAGCGCGATCGCACTGTGAGTATCCGCTAACTGATTGCCAAAAATCATCGTCAAACCGTTGAGTGTGGTTTCCGTTTGCTCACCAGTTTGCAAAACCTCTAAATTATGGCGTGACAGCTTCCCACCAAAACTAATCGCGTTACAAGTATAGCGACTATCACGCGCCTGAGCGATCGCCGTCTTCCCAACATGAAAAGCCTCTCCACCTTCCCGCTCAACCCTAGTGTGACTCACCTGGGCATTCTCCGCCAGCCAAATCTCCGTTACCGCATTCGTAAAATAAACTCCCTCCTCTTCCTTGGCGTACTTGGCGTCTTGGCGGTTAATATACTCCTCCACCAAAGTCACCTGCGAACCACTTTCCGCCACCACCAAACAACGCGGCTGAGAAATCGTCGCTTCTTCCCCAACAACAGAAACAAACAACAAATGAATTGGCGTGTCAACCACTACATTCTTTCTCACCAATACCACTGCCACATCAGCCAAACCAGCAGTATTCAGCGCCGTAAAAACCTCTTGCACACCCTCAGTTTTAGCCAAATACTTGCTAATTCCTGCCTTTACCTCATCCGACAAAGCAGTCAAATTTTCGACAACCACACCCTGAGGTAAATCGATAGCCGACAACTCCGGCGCATATACACCATTAACAAAAACCAAACGACTATTCGCCGCTTCCGGTAAAGCAAACGCCGAAATATCAGTAAGAACTTGCTTCCCTAACTGAAATTCCACCTTGCGCAAACCTGACAAATCAGTAAAGCGCCATTCTTCCTCACGGGTGGTAGGGATATGGGAGTGACTTACCCAATTAGCAGCACCTTGACGTAAACCTTCTAACCAACCTGCTGCTGTTTCTTGACTTACCCGACTTAATAAACCAGTCAGATAATCATCCTTATCCAACAAATTAGCAATGGAACTGGGAGAAACTTGAATAGTCATTACACACCCACCTCAACCGCAGCTTCTTCCAAAATCCAGTCATAACCGCGAGATTCTAACTCTAGCGCCAACTCCTTACCACCACTGGTGAGAATTCTTCCATGCGCCATCACATGCACAAAGTCAGGCACAATATAGTCGAGCAAGCGCTGATAATGGGTAATCATAATCGTCGCATTTTCCGGACTAGCTAATTGATTCACCCCATTCGCCACAATTTTCAGCGCATCAATATCCAAACCAGAATCGGTTTCATCCAAAATTGCTAACTTCGGTTCCAGCAGCGCCATTTGCAAAATTTCATTGCGCTTTTTCTCACCACCAGAAAAACCTTCATTCACACTGCGGTTGAGGAAAGCGGGATTCATCTTCACCACTTCCAACTTTTCCTCAACCAAATCGTCAAAATCAAAAGCATCCAATTCTTCCAAACCCTGTGCTTTGCGGCGAGAATTATAAGCCACCCGCAAGAAATCTAAATTGCTAACGCCAGGAATTTCTAAAGGATATTGAAACGCCAAAAATACACCCGTTCTCGCACGTTCCTCCGGTTCCAATTCCAGCAAATTTTGTCCTTGAAAAATTACCTCACCACCAGTCACCTGATATGCTGGATGTCCCGCCAATACCTTAGAAAACGTACTTTTACCAGAACCATTCGGCCCCATAATCGCATGAATTTCGCCCGCACGAACTTCCAAATTCACACCCTTAAGAATCGGCGTTCCATCAACCGTTGCTGTCAGATCCTTAACTGACAAAACAACTTCACTATTTTCAATAATCATGTTCTCTCTCTCTTCTCTCTCTTCTCTTCGCGTTCTTCGTGTCTTCGCGGTTCGTTAATCCAAACCCACACAAACACAAATTTATCCGTGTGAATCTGCGATTTAAATCTTACCCAACAGAACCTTCTAACTTCAGGCTCAATAACTTATCAGCTTCCACCGCAAATTCCATCGGTAACTGATTAAACACATCCTTACAGAAGCCGCTAATCATCATCGAAACAGCGTCTTCCGCAGAAATACCTCGTTGCGCAAAGTAGAATAACTGATCCTCGCCAATCTTAGAAGTCGAAGCCTCATGCTCCACCTTCGCTGTATTATTTTGTACCTGAATATAAGGGAAAGTATTGGCATGAGCATTATCGCCAATCAGCATCGAGTCGCACTGGGAATAGTTTCTCGCGCCTTCAGCTTTCGGATTAACTTTTACCAAACCGCGATAGCTGTTACTAGAGTTACCAGCAGAGATACCCTTAGAAATAATTGTACTGCGAGTATTTTTACCAACATGAATCATCTTAGTCCCGGTGTCAGCTTGCTGCATATTATTTGTCAGCGCCACCGAGTAAAATTCACCCACAGAATTATCACCCACCAACACGCAGCTAGGATACTTCCAAGTAATCGCTGAACCTGTTTCTACTTGCGTCCAGGAAATCTTAGAATTCACACCCTGACATAAACCGCGCTTGGTAACAAAGTTATAAATTCCACCTTTACCGTTAGCATCACCAGCGTACCAGTTTTGCACTGTGGAATATTTAATTTCCGCGTTATCTAAAGCTACCAATTCCACAACCGCCGCATGGAGTTGGTTGCTGTCATACATTGGCGCAGTACAACCTTCCAGGTAAGAAACATAGCTACCTTCTTCAGCCACAATCAACGTGCGCTCAAATTGTCCCGTATCACCAGAGTTGATGCGGAAGTAGGTAGACAGTTCCATTGGGCATTTTACGCCTTTAGGAATATAGACAAAAGAACCATCGCTAAATACAGCAGCATTCAAAGCCGCAAAATAATTATCAGCTACCGGAACAACACTACCCAGATATTTTTTGATCAGTTCTGGATGTTCCCGCAGTGCTTCAGAAATCGAACAGAAAATTACGCCATCTTTAGCTAGCTTTTCCTTGAATGTGGTGGCGACGGAAACGCTATCAAAAATTGCATCAACAGCAACGTTTGCTAGACGCTTTTGTTCAGTTAGGGGAATACCTAGCTTTTCAAAGGTTTCTAGTAAAGTGGGATCTACCTCATCCAAACTTTCCAGCTTTTGTTTTTTCTGTTTCGGCGCGGAATAGTAGATGATATCCTGATAATCTATGGGGGGATACTTGACATTAGGCCAAGTTGGTTCTGTCATTTTCAGCCACTGGCGATACGCTCTGAGGCGAAACTCCAGCATGAATTCCGGCTCGTTCTTCTTGGCGGAGATCAAGCGGATAACGTCCTCGTTTAGTCCACGCGGAATAGTGTCGGCCTCAATATCAGTGACAAAGCCGTACTTGTAAGGTTGGTTGACTAAGGTTTTGACAGTGGCGCTCATCGGTAGTAATCTCTCGTGTTCGTTGGAATCTCTCTTCAGGATGGGAGACGGGCTTGGTTTTGTAGCCGATTCCCATCTGGGGTTACAGAGTGGTTACACGGCTGTTAGAATAAGGATGAAGACTAAAACAACATCCTTGTTGTTTAACTTATCTTCATTTTACGCTAGATTAACAACAACAATGTTGTTAAAGTCAAATTTTCAAATAAATTTTTTGGGACGTTCGCGCAGCGTCTAGCAGAGAAGATGACGACTACCCACCAGTCCTCAACGAAGCAAGATATTTTAGAGTATCTCCTGAAACACTCACAAGCCACCGCTTTTGAGCTAGCCGAAGTGTTGGATATTAGCCCCCAGGCGATTCGCCGCCATCTTAAAGATTTAGAGGCGGAAGAGTTAATTTTATATTCAACAATGGTACAAGCGGGGATGGGGAGACCGCAGCATGTATATCAACTGAGTTCTAGAGGACGCGATCGCCTGTATCGTCAAGATAGCGATCGCTTGGGTGATAGTTACGGAAATTTTGCTGTTTCCCTGCTGGATACTTTAGCAGAAACCGTAGGTAAAGACCAAGTTAAAACCATTTTACAAAAACAATGGGAACGCAAAGCCCAAGAATATCGCGATCGCCTCGGTAACGGTTCCCTCAAAGAACGAGTCGCCAACTTAGTAGAGTTTAGAAAAGCAGAAGGCTTCATGGCAGAGTATCATGCTGTAGAGTCCGATGATTCCAAAAAGAGCGATCGCTTTCTCTTCATCGAGCATAAATGTGCTATTTCTAATGTTGCCGAATCCTTCCCCAGCGTTTGCGGTCATGAATTAGAAATGTTTGCCGCAGTCCTCCCCGATTGTACAGTCGAGCGCACCCACTGGATTATCAATGGTGAGCATCGTTGTGGATACTTAGTCCAAGCTAGAGACTAGGGACTAGGGGCTAGGGGCTAGGGGTGAGAAGGGGGACAAGAAAGCGACTAACAAATGATAAATGACTATTGACTATTGACCAATGACAAATTCTCCATCAGAACAATTTTTAAGTTTAGAAGAGTCTGCAAAAGTAGACGCGGCTTTGTTATCTTCCTCGGAAAAATTTTTAACAAGATTGACAATTTCATCCCTGAAGCTTTTAACACATATTGCCCAAGAATATGGTGTGACTATAGAAGATTTAACTACAGCACAAGTAATTGCTTGGTTTGAAAAAGATAGTAAAATTAAGCGTGAACAGGGAATTGAAGCTGCTTATTTAAAGTGGTAAATTTGTAGTTTATTATAAAATAATATAGCTGTAGCCAGATAGATTAGGACATTAAGCTAAGATAAAACCCTGACAATAAATACTTTCTAGCCAGTCAACAGTCAACAGTCAACAGTCAACAGTTATAATTAAAGTTTTTGGATCTGACTTGCAGCTACAATTTGTTTAACAGTAATTTGTAAATCTGGGCAAGTAGCAGAAATAATCCTGTCATTACTTGTAAATTTCTGCACTTGATATTGCCCATCAATTAACTGATGTACAAACACCGTAGGTAATTTAGGATTACCCAGATAAGCACGAGACGCGATGTCTATCGACAAGCCGCTTTGCGTCTACGCTAAATAATCCACAATCCAATATTCAAGAATACCAAGGCGTTGATACTCATCTAATTTATCAATATAATCATCATCCCAATTAGTTGAAGTCACTTCCACAGCCAGTTGAATCGGCTCAATTAACGCCCCATAAGCTAACACATTACTATTCCACTGAGATGCTTTAACTACACCCACATCAGGATTTCTACCTTGTTCTTCCCCCGTACTAGAAAATGTTCTCACAACCACATCTTTATCAGCAATATAGTCAAGATTTAAGCGCCTAATTTCATCATTAAAGCCCAACATAATAAATCTTGCTACATTCTTATGCGCCCTAGTCGGTTCAACTTTGATAATCTCTCCATTTACCAATTCATAAATTCCAGAACCATCAGGATACTGTTCTAAAAAATCCGCAAAACTTAATTTCTGAACTGGAATTTGAACCATATTAATTAACAACTAAATACAGAATCTAATCTCCTCAAAACTCTGCGTTACTTTGCGCTTCCTCCGCGATACTCTGCGTTAAAAAAATAAATCATCCCCTTCTCCGCTACCAGAGAAAGGGATAAATTCCTTAGAAAAACCAACCGTAAGAATGTAAACCCTTACCTAAAAGATTCACACCCAAATAGCAAATCCAAATTACCACCAAACCACTCGCCGCTAAAATTGCCGGACGACGACCTTGCCAACCACGAGTAATTCTCGCATGAAGATAAGCCGCGAAAAATAACCAAGTAATTAATGCCCAAGTTTCTTTCGGGTCCCAACTCCAATAAGAACCCCAAGCTTCATTAGCCCAAACCGCACCGGCAATAATTCCAATTGTTAATAAAGGAAATCCCAAACCAATAATGCGATAACTAATGTTATCTAAAGTTTCAGCTAAATTGAGACGCTGAGGTGAAAGAGGTTCAGCAGATGTAATAGTTTCTGATTGAGGCGCAGTGACTAAATCTAAAACTGCGGTTTTACCATTACCATTGCTATTGCTTTCATAGCGCACAAAACCATTATTTTCCGCCACAGGTACTTGTGGTTCTGTAACTAATTCACCTGCCTTGCGTAACTTATAACCATTGCTACGATAGCCACCAGTACCAACAGAACTGCCTTGAAGTTGGATATTTTGACCGCGAGTGACAATCAAAAATGCGATCGCTAACAAAGAACCAACCATCAAAGTAGCGTAACTTAACATCATCACGCTAACATGCATCATCAGCCAGTTAGACTTGAGTGCCGGTACCAAAGGTTCTGACACTTGCATTTGCGATGGTAATGTTAAAGCCGCAAAAGCTGTAATCCCCATCGCCACAGGCGCAGTCACCACACCCACCAAGCGACTGCGACTAGAATTTTCGGCAATCAAATGAATTGTCGTAATCCCCCAAGTCAAGAAAAACAGCGATTCATACAAATTACTCAGGGGAAAATAGCCAGCTTCGATCCATCGCGCCCCTAATAAGGTAGCTATACACAAATTAGCGATCGCCATTCCAGCTGTCCCCAAAGCAGCAAAGGCCGGCAGATTCGGAAAAGCCGCCCCTACCCAATACACCAGCATGGTGAGGAATAAGACAGCAAAGGAAGCATTATCCAGCCAGTTCTGGAGTACAACCAGATTCATAAAGTGTTCTCCCCAGTCATTCTTTAAATTTTTATTCTGACTGTTCTGATCCTATCTGGTTAGCGGTTATATTGGGCATTGGGCATTGGGCATTGGGCATTGGGCAATTCAATTTTGGATTTTGCGAAAAGTCGGAGCGCCGGCTTCCGGCGATCTGAACTTTTCAAGACGGATTTGCGATTTTGGATTGGGTTTGAATCTAAAATCTAAAATTTAAAATCTAAAATTCCTTGTACCCCTTCCTAAGAACGATCCGCTTTCTTCAGGGCGAAAAATATATCATAGCGGGTGCTGCGATTATCGCTGACAGCCGTTGTTACACCAATCGAACGGGTAGCAGCTAACCAAGTTTGTTGACGAGGAAATAAAGTCGGTAAGGGGAAATTTTTTGCTGTCTGTTCCACATCCAAGAAAAATTGACCGTTTGTGGGATTGGGTTCTGTCGGTACTGTTTGTTTAAAAGGTATGGTGCTAGCTAAAGTAATGCTAGGCTTGGGAACGATTTTATCGGCAATTGGCGCACCCACGATTAAAAAAGCAATGTCTCCATCTAACCAACCGTGAGTAGCCGTTAAGGTACCATAAGGCGCAACCCAGTTGGTAACGGGTTTACCTGCAACCGTAGCGGGTTTAATTTGAAACTGATATTGATTTTTCATCACTTCATCAAGCTGTTTGATGGATGCTTCCGCTAAATTGCGATCGCTTGCCTGTACCATAAACAGCAATCCAGCCCGAAAATCTGCTGTCGCCACATCTTTTGGGGTGTTGGGAATTACCGATAAAGAAAACTCGCCTTTCATCCACCGCAGCAAATCCCGATCCAAATCCAGCGTTGTCAAGGATTTCACACCACCTCGTAATTGTTCGGGAATAATTGGCGATTGGGGATTTCCTCGCGATGTTCTTTCATAGTCATCCCACAACCTTTGTAAATTCCCACCAGAAAGCATCATTAAGGTTTCAGCAGGGACTAGGCTTTGCATTCTCCCGGCATTATTTTCCACTGCTAGCACTCGCTGACTATTCGGATTTAGCCAAGAAACGCCTTTTAAACGTATTCCTTCTGGTTCTAAGTTAATTGTCCCTGCCAAGCCTTGATTATTTTGCAATTGCGCCAAAACTTGCGCAGGTAATTGACGATTAGGTGCTGCTGCGGCTATCCTCGCAGCTGTGGGTACATTAATATAAAATTGAGCAAAAGGCTGATAATTAGCAATTTTTGGCAAATTTGCCGCAAATCCTGCTGTATTAGCTAAGGAAGTTTTATTTTTATAAGCATCAATTGCTCTTTCTGTAGCTTTGGGATTATCAGTAATAATTAGGAATTGTCCATTTAATACTGTAGCGGAAAGGTTTTCCCCAGTTTGACCATCAGTTTGTTTAATTGTAAAACCCTGATATGTGCGGTCAATCCATTGACTTTGTTTTAAAGTTTTCGGTTGTGCTAACAGGCTTTTCGCCTTTTCTGGGTTTTTGATTGGCAAAACCATCACCATCGACTGCTGGCTATTAACAGCCTCTGCGTTAGTCGAAACTGGTTTAGGTGCAGGTTGACTAGCTTTGGGTGCGAGAATTGCTAAAGTGACTTCATTACCTACCCAAGGTTGAATATCTTTTTGGAAATCATAACCATTATTCGTGAGAAAGCGATCGCGCAGCTTCACCAAATTCCGATCCAGTTCTGCTTGGGTTTCTTTTGTGCCATACTGTCGCAATTGCTGCCATTGTTTTGGATCTGTAGTTAAAGAAACCGTCAATAGGGCATCTTGAGGAATAATTGTGGCACCTACTGGCAAATCTCGAGACAATAGTTGAAACCGAGTTAATAGCCAGTATGCAGCAGTTCCTAAGCCTATCAATATCCAAGCACAAGACAGTATCAGCAGCAAAGACGGTTTCTTGGTTTTCTTTATCGGAACAGACACAATAGGCAGTGGCATTAAAACCTATACCTCATACTTACGAATTCATTACTTGATTGATCAAGTAAACCAAAAGGTTTCCCATCTGATCGGGCAGTTAATTATATAGATTAATTTATCCACCCTTAACAATCTTGCTCCTGCGAGCCTCTCATTTCCCAACTATTGCACCAGTTTTGTATTTGTCGTAAATCACCTTCGTTAACACACTTTAGTGTATTTCACCGGACAAAGTTAAAATTTTTTTCAGGTAAATCCGTTATCTTCAGCAATTTGAGGATATAACTAACTTGACAAAGCTGCAAGTCAATGGCGTCTACTATGTCATGAGTGCGCGATAAAAAATCGATGTATTCTAATGAAAACAGGCTTAAGAGCAACTATAGAGAGACTTTTTGCTGTAAAAAAAACAAGTCCCACACAGCCACAATAGGCGCGGATGCGGGACTGACATTCAATAAGAGTTGCGATCGCAGCAGTCTTCTCACTGATACTAGATAATTTTTCATATAGTCAACCGTCAACCGTCAACCGTCACCAGTCAACAATCAACACTCAACTATAAATTAGTCAGCAGCCGCGCTTTCCGCAGAATAAATGTTAATAAAGTTTCTTTTTGGGAAATAATTTCCGCCGTTACTTCCATTCCTGGTTGAATAGGATAAGAGCGATCGCCTTTTTTTAAATAAAGTTTTTCTGGTTCAATAGTCACCTCATAATATGCTTCAGTTGCAGCGCTAGCATTATTTTGAGGTTCAATCACATCCCCACTAATACTCCTCACAGCACCGTGCAATATCCCATAATCTGGATAAGGATAAGCAGAAATTCGCATTTGCACTTTACCTTCTTGGCAATCAGCAACTTTTGGCGATTTACAAACTTTTACTTTGCTAATATCCTTGACGTTGACATTAGCTTTGACTACCAAAGGAGCCTCAGAAGGAGCGATTTGCGCGATCGCTTCGCCTGGGCGGACTAATTGCTGCGGATTTCGCAGTTCTAACTTCAAAATAGTTCCTGTTTCGGGAGAACGAATTACTGTTAATTGCAGTTGTTTTTCTATTTGTCCTAAGTCTTTTTTTGCACTGTTAATTGTATTTTGAATTTCCAGTTTTCGCTGGTTCAAACTGTTTTCTTCTTGCTTCAATCGTGCCAAACTTCCTGCACCTGCGGCTCGTTCTTGGGCAATTTTTTCTTGTGCCATTGCCAGAATAGCATCACTAGGATTAGTTGCTGCGGCTGCTGGTTTATATTTACTCGTAGCTGCTGCTACAGCTTGTTGTTGTCTTTCAATAACTTGCTTTTGAGCTTCTAAACTTGCTTTTTGTGATAATAAAGATTGTTGTTGCTGCTCTAATTCTAATTCCACCTCTTCCAATTGATTTTTAGAAATTGAGCCAGATGTCGCAATACTCAAATAGCGATCGCGTTTTAGTTTCGCCGCTTTCCAGGCTGCTTCTGTGGCTTTCAAATTCGCTTGCATTGATTTAAAATCAAATTCGGCTTTTTGTAATTCATCCTGAGCAATTTTAATATTCGCCTTAACTTCTTCTAGTTGTCCGCTACTTGATACAGTAGTTTGCTGATGTTCTCTTTGGGTGCGTTGCAAATCTGCTGTCGCCGATGCGATCGCTCTTTGGTTGCGCTCTGTTTCTGCTACTATTTGTCTATCCACAGCCCGAATTTGACCATCGAGTTGCATCAGTTGCATCTCATTCTGCTGAATATTACCTAACAACTGACTTTTTTTAATTTGTAGTTGGCTATCATCAATAACGGCAATAATATCTTGTGCTTTCACCACTTGATTCTCTTGCACAAGAATCCTTTTCACAGTTCCTTCTTGTGCTGCTTGTACTAAACGTATTTCTCCCGCCGGACGCACATTTGCAGGTGCTTTCACAACTACTTTATATTGAATAACCGCAGATAAAATTACCCCTGTGACAACAGTTGCAATTAAAAACAGCCCTCCTACTTCTACCCAACGAGTTGTATTCGGTAAAAGTTCCTCTGTTTGAATTACATCCAAGAAAGTAGGAGTATTTTCTTGGAGAATTATTCCTGAACTCTGAACATCCGAAACTTTTTGAATACTAACAATTTCTCCATCCGATATTGGCTGTTGCGGAATAATTTTACTAATTAACCCAGGTGCTAACTGTGTATAGCCTTTTTCAACCAAACGAATCGAATCTCTCAGTTCTTCTGGCGATGCATCTTTGAGTATATAACCACTTGCTCCCGCATTTAACGATGCCTGAATATATTGATGCTTGTCATAACCACTTAATACCAAAACTTTTGTTTTAGGAAATCTTTCACTAATAATCTTTGTTGCATTAATGCCATCCATCTCCGGCATTACCATATCGATAATCACTACATCCGGCTGTAAATTAGCGACTTTGGTAATAGCAGTCTTTCCATTATCTGCTACACCAACTACTTCAAGATCTGTTTCTTTCTCAATCAACGATCTTAAGTAATCTCTCACAGCTTGTTGGTCATCAACCAGCAAAACTCTAATCATATATTTTGATATGAAAATTTATTTTTTTAATAACTATTAAACAGCATTTCTCTGCTATTGCATCAAAAAATGATGGCTGGTACAGCCTCTTTGTTATTTAAGCATATAGTCAATAGGTTAAAAAATATGGAACAAAATTTATTTTCTTGACTAACCATCTAGCAAACTTTTTCTACTATTGCATCAAAAAGTGATGGTCGTACAGCCTACTTGTTATTTAATCATATAGTCAATAAGTTAAAAAAAATAAACAAAATTTTTACACACACTTAATTTGTAGTACTCAAGTACCTGCAAATAAAATCCCATATTTCCATATCACAACTTTAGATTATTTCTTCTTTGCAAATCGTTATTTTTCTATAAGCAAAAAATATATTATTCTGGATATTTTTTTATCGTTGGCAAAAATTTATTAAATTTCATATTTTATTTTTACAACAAATAAACGTGTTTCTATGTATAAAAACAAACATTAGATAATTGAAATATCACTAGTGAAAAGATAAATATTCAAACCTGCGGAATCCTTTAATAATCAATTATTAACGCTATATATATTTATTGTTGACTGCCGATGATCGCTGAATAAATCATGCTTAAATTATTACTTAAAAGCATGGTATTTAAAAACTTCAAAAAGACTGTACTTTTTTTTGAAGATGCTGTAGTTTTATAGCCATGAGCTTACGAAATAACAGTAATTGCTCAAAAAAATAGCCATTTTGGCTTAATCTTTTTGCAATTTATGTTATACAAACATTTTTGTTTATTTGCAGATAAATTTTCTAAAATCTGTAATTAATAAAAATGTTTAAAGGCTCATCAACATCAAAATTAAAATTCCAAAGTTAGGAAGTTTATCATGATGATCGACTCTGAAAACAAATTGCTGTCTATCGACGAAAGCTGCCTTTCTGAATTGTCTGATGAAAATCAAGCAACAATTTCTGGTGGTACTTTCTTGTTACTGGGTTTGCTTTTGAAGAAGAAATGGTTGAAATGGCATCCAGCACCCCAACCCCCAGTACATAAACCTTACGTGCCTCCCCATCCTCACCATTAATCAAGGCAAGGATATAGCAACAATCAATCATCTAACTTTGTGGTGCAAGAATCTTGTCTTATTCTTACCTTGGAAAGACAAAAATTCCATCCCACAAAAAATAATTTGGATGTTTTGTGATTTGCCAGTCCCAATAGTCCCTTGGGTGTAATTGAAAATGGATTGTATAAGCTTGAGGAAGAGACGCGGCTAATAGGGATAGCCGCACTCTATATCGCCTTATTAATCTAATGGCTTATGCATACAATAGCATTAGCTGGTTGTAAAAGCTATATTTTTAGCTAATATTTACAGCCAGCTGATGTCTTAACTAGTTTAGGTTTTGGATTCTTACATATTAAAAATAAAAATTTATTAATCAAAATTCATTAAAATCTACTTCCAAAAAACGCGGCTACGGTTATACAAGAAAGTTTATTGCATTCGTTGAGCTAGTGAAAAAAGCTGTCTGTTGAGTGTTTTTATTTTGCTGCTATCTATATCAACTACACTCAAGTTAAAAACTTGAAATGAAAAATTCCAGTATTAAATATAACAGCTATATAATCATTTAATTTTTAGGATCAATCGCCACATAAAAACTAAATCTTAACTATGAAGAAATACCCAGTTATAATGCAGCACAGTGAAGAAGACTGTGGTGCAGCTTGTGTTGCGTCTATTCTCAAATTTTATGGACGTAACTTAACTATAAACCGTATCCGCGAAGCTATAGGTAGCGGTCAACTGGGAACTACTTTGCTAGGTTTAAGACGTGGTACAGAAGCTTTAGGTCTTTATACTCGAACTGGCAAAGCATCAGAAAATTTTCTCAAAAATCTCTCAAAAATGCCACTACCTGCGATTATCCATTGGCAAGGATATCATTGGGTAGTTTTGTATGGACAGCGTGGTAAACAATATATTATTGGCGATCCCGCAATAGGTATTCGTTATCTGTCTCAGCAGGAACTAATTGAGGGTTGGCAAAATGGAGTCGTGTTATTACTCCAACCGGATGCAAATCGTTTTTTTGCAGAACCCGATGACAAAGTTAATACTTTTGAAAAGTTGATTCAGGGTATTTTGCCACACCGAGGTGTGATTATAGAAGCCTTGGTAATTTCCCAATTAATCGGCTTACTGTCTTTAGCCTCTCCTTTCCTGGTACAGATTCTCACGGATGATGTGTTAGTCCGCCGCGATTCCGATTTGCTAATATCTGTAGTATTAGCAGTAATTGTGATGCACATTGTTAACAGTAGCTTAGAGTTAGTGCAAAATATGCTGATTGCTAATTTTGCTCAACGCTTACAGTTAAAGCTGATGTTAGAATTTGGGCAAAAAATCTTAAATTTACCTTTGAAATACTATGAAGCCCGTCGTAGTGGCGAAGTATCGAGCAGAGTCAGAGATATTGAAAAAATTAATAGTTTTATCGCCCAAGCAGTAATTGGCTTTCCCACCAAATTATTTATGGCTATAGTCTGCTTGTGTTTAATGTTTTATTACAGTTGGAAATTAGCATTATTTTCTTTAATAATTGTTTTTTTAATGAGCATCAGTACAATTGTGTTTCTACCTATTGTGCAACAAAAAACCCGTAAATATATGGTTTTAGATGCTGAAAATCAAGGTGTGTTAGTAGAAATTTTTAAAGGTGCATTAACCCTGAAAACTACTACGAGTGCGGCACAGTTTTGGGAAGAATTACAAAGCCGATTTACGCGGTTGACTAAATTATCTTTAACAACCATCCAAATTGAAATTATTAACCAAAAATTTTCTGGACTCGTTGCTAATATTGGCAGTACAGTTCTATTATTATTCGGTAGTCAACTTGTCATTAGTAAAGAATTAACTATAGGTCAATTACTGGCGTTTTCTAGCCTGACTGGTAATGTCACTGGCTTATTTAGTTTTATTATCGATGTTGTCGATGAATTTGCTCAAGTACAAACTGCTCATAGCCGCATTCAAGAAGTAATAGACAGTACCCCTGAAGCTTCTTTAGATACACAGAAACCTTGGGCAAACATTCCCGATAATACAGATATTATTTGTAGCCAATTAAGCTTTTATTATGCTGGTAGAATAGACTTATTAGAAGATTTTTCCGTCACCATTCCTGGTGGTAAAGTTATTGCCTTAATTGGTAAATCAGGTTGTGGTAAAAGTACCTTAGCCAAATTAATTGCAGGTTTACATACAGTACAATCTGGCAATATCCGCTATGGCATTTATAACCAGCAAGATTTATCTTTAGAATCATTACGACAACAAGTAGTTCTAGTCCCCCAAGATGCTCATTTTTGGAGTCGATCAATTATTGAAAACTTCCGTTTAGGTTCGCCAAATGTCAGTTTTGAAGAAATTGTCAACGCCTGTCAAATTACCCTCGCTGATGAATTTATTAGTAAATTACCCGACACATATCAAACAGTTTTAGGAGAATTTGGCGCTAATATTTCTGGTGGACAAAGACAAAGACTAGCACTAGCACGCGCCATAGTTCATAATCCACCCATACTCATTTTAGATGAATCTACAGCCGGACTTGACCCCAGTAGTGAATCAGAAATTTTAGATAGACTGCTATTTTACAGAACAGGCAAAACTACAATTATTATCAGCCACCGTCCCAGAGTGATTGAGCGTGCTGACTGGATTATTTTCTTAGAAAAGGGAAAATTGAAAATGGAAGGAAAAGTAGAAGAGTTACGTTCCTTACCAGGCGACCATTTAGATTTTCTCACACCGTAGTTGGTTGTATCTATGTAGGTTGGGTTTCGTTCCTCAACCCAACCTAGTATCTGAGAAACAGTAGTAGACCTTTCCAGAAAAACCTGATAGGTGTAATTGTAGGTTATTAGCGATCGCTAGAATTGAGCTGCATCGGCCCTAAGTACTTAGTTAAATAAGGCGAAAAAACTTCATATATTAATGTCAAAGGCTGTCCGTGATGCCAAAACAAATAATGGCGACCCCAAAAAGGCCCCTTCACCCCAAAACCAGACTCTAAAGCAGGCGAATAGCCATAATAAATCCCCTGTACATCCCGATACAACTCAGTCCGCAGCCGCGCTAAACTAGCCCAAATCGGTAATGAACGGTTTTGCAAATACTCATCTACATGACTAGCTTCCCACCAAGAAGTAGCATAAGCCAATCGCTGACCAGAAGCAGTCCGCAGCCAAACCTGTCGCCGCAACCTCGGGCCAGGTACAGCTTGAATCAAATCGGGAGCAGCATCCGCATCCATACCAATCAATGACATATCAATCACATCTACTTCCGTCGGCTCGCCCGTGAGCAATTCTAAATGGCGTGTTGGCGAACCATCACCCAAAAGTAGCATTTGCCAAGTAGGAGCCAGCTTTGAGTGCGGTAAACTTTGCTTAATGACATCCTCACCACCTTGCCAAATCGGAGTCAGACGATGCCATGCTGCTGGCAATGTTAAGTTGTCTGTCGGTTTAAAGATTGCAGTCAATGTTCTTTACAAAAGTTCATCTATTTCTATAATAGGCTTCTCAATAGTCAATAGTCCAGAGTCAAGAGTCCATAGTCAAAACCAATGACAAATGACCAATGACCAATGACCAATGCCCAACAACAAAAGCCAATAGCCTCCGGTTTTTCACCCTTGACTATTGACCTTTGACTTTTGACTATGCACTAAAAATGCGGATGGCGAGACTCGAACTCGCAAGGCAAAGCCACACGCACCTCAAGCGTGCGCGTATACCAATTCCGCCACATCCGCACGGTTTTATCACTGAACATAGAATATAGCATAAATTTTCTGTTAGTGGATATCAGATGGACAGAAATATAGTCACATCACGAGAGATATTAAAAAAGGTAAGCCAACGTGGGATGCAGGGTAAGCTTGCACAAACCTAGTTCAGGTAAATGCAAGAGACTAACAGTAGCAATATTGTTAATCTAGTTAAACCCCGTAGGCGGTCTCAGCCAAATCCTGCCCTTGGGGAAACTACTCTGAGGGTTTATGCACCTTTTTGGGAAGAGGTTGGGGAATCTCCTGTCATAATTTGAAATAAGGCGGAAAGCATTGTTGCAAGTTGAATGGGAGAGAATGTCAATCTACTGGTACAGATATCGAAGCTAAAAAATGAAGTTTGACAAAATATTAATTGCCAATCGGGGAGAAATCGCCCTTCGTATTCTCCGAGCCTGTGAGGAAATGGGAATTGCAACAGTTGCTGTTCACTCCACTGTTGACCGTAATGCGCTACATGTACAACTTGCCGATGAAGCGGTTTGTATTGGCGAACCTGCCAGCAGTAAAAGTTATTTGAACATTCCCAACATTATTGCTGCCGCCTTAACCCGGAATGCCACCGCCATTCATCCTGGATATGGCTTCCTAGCTGAAAATGCCCGGTTTGCCGAAATATGTGCCGACCATCATATTGCCTTTATTGGCCCCACCCCCGAAGCTATCCGCTTAATGGGTGACAAATCCACAGCCAAAGAAACCATGCAAAAAGCTGGTGTACCTACAGTACCGGGTAGTGATGGTTTAGTAGAATCTGAGCAAGAAGGATTAGCACTAGCCAAAGAAATTGGCTATCCGGTTATGATCAAAGCCACAGCAGGTGGTGGCGGCCGGGGTATGCGCCTAGTAACTTGTGAAAGCGACTTCGTGAAACTTTTCCTCGCCGCACAAGGAGAAGCTGGTGCAGCCTTTGGCAACTCTGGCGTTTATATAGAAAAATTTATTGAGCGTCCACGCCATATTGAATTTCAAATTTTGGCAGATAATTACGGCAACGTCATTCATTTAGGCGAACGCGACTGCTCAATTCAGCGACGCAATCAAAAGCTGTTGGAAGAAGCTCCTAGCCCTGCTATTGACCCCGAACTGCGGGAGAAAATGGGACAAGCAGCGATCAAAGCTGCCCAGTATATTAACTATACTGGGGCAGGCACTATTGAATTTCTTTTAGATAAATCGGGTAAATTCTACTTCATGGAAATGAATACCCGGATTCAAGTTGAGCATCCTGTAACAGAGATGATTACAGGAGTAGATTTGGTTGCCGAACAAATTCGCATCGCTCAAGGAGAAAGACTTAAGCTGACTCAAGACCAAGTAGTGTTACAAGGTCATGCAATTGAATGCCGAATTAACGCCGAAGACCCGGATCACGATTTCCGTCCTTCTCCCGGACGTATTAGCGGCTATCTTCCACCTGGTGGCCCGGGCGTGCGCATCGATTCCCATGTTTACACCGATTACCAAATCCCCCCTTACTACGACTCTCTCATTGGTAAGTTAATTGTCTGGGGCCCCGACCGACCTACCGCCATTAACCGCATGAAACGCGCCTTACGGGAGTGTGCTATCACCGGATTGCCTACCACTATTGGCTTTCATCAAAGAATTATGGAAACCCCACAGTTCTTGCAAGGTAATATTTACACTAATTTTGTGCAAGAGTTAAAAAGCTAAGGAGCTAGGGGCTAGGGATAAGGGACTAGGGGAAAAGTAAAACAAATCCTCAATGCCCCATGCCCCATGCCCCATGCCCAATTCCTAACTTAAACGCGACATCATGGTAAGTAATCCTTGCTGACCAAGGAGAATTTCTCGTAGCAAACTGAAAATCCCGACCCAAATAATCGGGGTAATATCTACTCCACCGATGGGTGGTACTAGCTTTCGCAACAAGGCTAAAAAGGGTTCGGTAGGCCAAGCTACAAGATTAGTGGGGAACCGATTTAGATCCACTTGCGGATACCAAGTGAGAATGATGCGAAAAATGAACAAAAATATCATCAATCCCAATAAAGGATTGAGAATCCAAGTAATTAGGTTAACACCGGTCATTGGTTTGAAGTACTATCTGTGAACGCAGAAAAAACCTGGGCGAGATTGGAAAAATTTTAAGCATTGTAAAGCACTCTCTATAATTTTAACCAAATGCTGCCACTTCCTCTGAAGCATGGAAGTAAATATATGCGAGCGTTCAGTTCATCATTTACCAGGGGACTGGTTGTGTTGTATCTCACGATCTAGTGCCTTCTCAAGGAACTGATACACCATTAGAATTATGATGAAGTATGTAAAAAATGGTTGAGAACTATGACACCTGCTTTAGCAAATTTTCTTTGGAGTCTGTTTTGGGGTGCTGTGATTGTCGTTATTCCAGCGACAGTTGGTTTGATTTTCATTAGCCAAAAAGATAAAATCCAACGTTCATAATCTTGGCAGGAGTCAGTTTGACTCTGATAACTGCTGGTCTGTTAGCTATATACCTAATTGCAGCGTACACAGCAATTTCTCTTACAGGAGACAGGGTATACTTAGCTGACAGACACAAAATTGTTTAGCTTGTGGTGAATAGCTTCAAAGCTTCTTTACCTGATGCTTTGAAGCTTAAATATTATTGTGCCTAATTAGAGTAGTGATTTTAATTGTGACTCGCTAACATAGATTTGATATTGGGATATAGATCAATGATAAATTTTGGGCTGAACTCAGTCAGTATTCTGGCTCAAGTAAATTTTGGGACAAACTCAGCCAGTATTCTAGGAATTTTCCTGGCTGTGTCTGGGGCAGCACTGTATTTTTTGCGGACTGTGCGTCCTGAGCTGTCTCGAGATCAAGATATATTTTTTGCAGCAGTAGGCTTACTTTGCGGCTTTATTTTAATTTTCCAAGGTTGGCGACTAGACCCAATTTTGCAATTTGGTCAGTTACTTTTAGTGGGTACAACTGTATTTTTTGCCGTCGAAAGTATTCGCTTGCGTAGTATTGCGACTCAACAAGCCAAGCGCAATACCCCAATTGTGGATGAAGAGCGAGAGGTTAGCAATAAATATACTTATGACAGGCGGCGAAGACAAGGGTATCAAGCTGAGGTGGATGATGATTTAGATCCCCTACCTTATGAGGAAGAAGAACGTCCTGTACGTCCCCGAATTAGAGCTAGCAGAGAAGAGCGTTCCTCGCGTGATGATTACTACACAGATTCATCTCCCCGACGTTCTGAACGTCCTAGTAGTAGTGACAAACAAGACTCAGGGGATAGAAGCCGACGCCGTAATTCTGGGCGTTCTGTGAGCCGTCCTGCAGATAGTTTGGAACAAGAAGACTGGGGTTCGGCTTCGAGAGAAGTTGATGATTGGGACAGTTCGGAATCAGAAGTCAGAAAACCTTCTCGTCGTCCAAATAACCGACCACAGCGTTCCGAACCCCGTGATGAGGATGTCACCCCCAGACCGAGGAGACGCCGTCCAGCTAGCGATTCATCTTCACGCAGAGAACGTAATGATGATGAGGCGATACCAACTGATTACGTAGAATATAAACCTCTGGAACGACCAGATGTAAATTCTGATGATTCCAACAATTTTGATGATATTTAAAACTGTCAGGGGCGATGGAAATAAGGTGAGGTGAAAAAAGTTACACCAGTATTTTGGCTCCAAAGACCGATTCATTGGAGCCTAGTTTTTAGCTTGGCAACTGTGCTTGGATCTTGCAGTTCCGGTAACATACCAATTGGCCCTACTTCCCTCAACAGTCGCTACACAGAAGAGCAACCAAGTTTGAGTGGCAATGGGCGCTTTTTAGGATTTGTTTCTAATCGCAATGGCAGTCACCAAATTTTAATCTACGACTTAGAAAGGCAAAGTTTTATACAGACTCCAGGCTTAAATAGACCGGAAACTATTGCTGAAAGTCCTAGCCTGAGCTATACAGGACGTTACATTGCTTATTTAACTAGCGACCAAGGAAGACCTGTTGTAGCCCTTTACGATCGCGCTACCCAACAGTCACAAATTATGACGCCAATTTATCGCGGCTGGGTGAGAAAACCAGGAATCAGCCCAGACGGGCGTTACATAGTATTTGAAACCGCTAGCCGTGGTCAGTGGGACATTGAAGTTCTCGACCGGGGGCCAAATATTGAGTTAGATATTCCTAATGGTGCCACTGTCGCTCCACCACCTACAGCACCATAGGTAATGTGTGGTCATTGGTCATTGGTCATTTGTCATTGGTAAGGATTTCAATTTTATTAAGCTTTCTTAAGCTAGTTTGGTTGATTTTTATTGGCTTACTTTAGAAAAAATATGAGTTATTAGTTACTAGACTATTTACCAAGAAACTGGGTCTAAAGCCCCGTGCTTCTAGCACGGCTTTATCTTGAGCTTCCTGATCGCTTCCCTCAGAACGTCTGTTTGAGTTCTTCCAGTTTGGTCGCAAAACGCTTTAAGAATCTTCATCTCTGATTCTTCAATTCTTATTGTCAAAGGAACTTTAGGCATTGTTCTGTACTTATTATTGCAGTACAATATTAGCATGAAGACACTGAAGTTTAAGCTCTACCAACACAAGCACAATAAACATCTCAAACGCACAATTAACGCTGCTGGGGTGATTTATAACCATTGCATTGCCCTACATAAACGGTACTATCGGATGTTTGGCAAGCATTTACGGAGCGCAAAACTTCAGTCACATATTGCCAAATTGAGAAAGCGTAATTCTCTGTGGCAATCGGTAGGCTCTCAGGCAGTACAAGATATTTGTCAACGCATCGAAAAAGCCTACCAGTTATTTTTTAAGCACAACAAAACAGGAGTAAGATCACCGGGGTTTAAGAAGGTTAAGAAGTACAAATCTTTCACCCTCAAGCAAGCAGGTTATAAGTTTTTGGGTGGGAACAGCGTAAAAATTGGCCTGCGTGTTTATCAATTTTGTCGGTCGAGAGAGATTGAGGGAACAGTCAAAACCCTAACTATTAAACGCACCCCATTGGGTGAATTATTTATGGTTTTGGTCGTTGACGATTGTAGCAACCCAGAAGTTGAAGTTAAGACAGGTAAAATCGCTGGCTTTGACTTTGGGTTAAAGACATTCCTCACTTGCTCGGACGGCTCCACAATTGAATCTCCCCTATTTTTCCAGCAGTCGCTCAATGCTATTAAAAAAGCCAGCAAGCAGCATTCTCAAAAGTTAAAAGGCTCATCAAATAGAGAACGAGCAAGGAAGAATTTAGTCCGCAAATATGAGGATATTTCTCATCGTCGGCGGGACTGGTTTTGGAAGTTAGCCCATGAGTTAACAGACAAGTTTGATATTCTCTGTTTTGAAACGCTAAACCTCAAAGGAATGCAACGGCTTTGGGGTAGGAAGATATCAGATTTGGGTTTTGGTGAGTTTCTTCAAATTCTAGAATGGGTTGCCAAAAACAAGAAAAAGAGGGTTGTTTTCATCGACCAATGGTATCCCAGTAGCAAAACTTGTTCTAGTTGTCGGCACCTTCTAGAGAGTTTAGATTTGTCCCTGAGAGAATGGCGTTGTCCTTCCTGTCAGTCAATTAATGGAAGAGATGAAAACGCCAGTCGTAATATTTGTGCAGTCGGGGCATCGACTGTTGGGTTAGGTGATGTCAGACTGGCTACGCCAGCAATTGCTGTTTGACCCCAGAATCCCCATGCCTGAAGGCTGGGGAGTATGTCAAGATTTACTAATGACTAATGACTGCTATATGAAAAAATCTATTTTTATATCTGTAATTGCCTGCTCAAGTTTATTGACTGGGTGTTTTGGCTATCCCCGCCTTTTGAGTTACCCTTTCGATCCAGGTGGGCGCAGCCTTAACAGTTTAGCCTCTGAATCAAACCCGCAAATGGCTGGCAGATATATTGTTTTTACTAGTGACAGACGGGGTAGCCAAGATGTTTACTTATTCGATCGCATAACTGGTAATTTAGTTGATTTACCTGGTTTAAATTCCTTAGATACGATCGCATCTCATCCTAGCGTATCTGAAGACGGGCGTTATCTAGTTTTTGCCGCCAGCCGACAAGGGCGATCGGCTATAATCCTCTACGATCGCGAAACACGCCAATCGCGGAATTTAACTGCGAATCTGCAAGCAGAAGTCCGCAATCCCACGATTAGCGCTGATGGTACCAGAATTGCTTTTGAAACTACTAATAATGGGCAATGGGATATTTTTGTGTATAACCGATTTGGACAACCGATTAATGTCCCTCAAGATCCAAGGTGAGGGAGTCAATTGTAAATGGGCATTGGGCATTGGGCAATTCAATTTTGGATTTTGCGAAAAGTCGGAGCGCCGGCTTCCGGCGATCTGAACTTTTCAAGACGGATTTGCGATTTTGGATTGGGTTTGAATCTAAAATCTAAAATTTAAAATCTAAAATTCCTTGTCCCCCTGCCCCCTGCCCCCTGCTTTATCTTCCTAGCCCCTAGCGTCTACAGTTTCCTGCACAGCTTCAATGAGCGATCGCACTTGTTGTGTACCTTCAGAAGATTCAAAGGAAAGTGGGAATTTTCCTTTGGCGATCATTCTTAAACCTAAAGGGGCCAAACTCAGTAATCCGCGCAGATCGCGAAAATAATTGCCGACAACATGTAAACCAAATTTACGTTCATCGATCCAGCCGCCTTCTTTGACAAGTTCTACTAACACTTTTCGGTGACGAATTGAGCGCCCATCGCTGGCTTGCTTGCGAGTGAGAATTTCTTGTTTAATTTTTGTAATTTGTTCCAGTGGTGCTACTTCCATTGGACAGACAGAATCACAGTACAAACAACGGGTACAACCCCACACTCCTTTAGTCCCTTCGTTGTAATTTTCTAGGCGATTTTCGGTGTCTTGGTCGCGGGAGTCAGCTACCATTCGGTAAGCTTTGGCGAGTGCATGGGGGCCGACAAAATCTGAGTTAACTTCCCGTGCATTGCATTCTGAGTAGCAAGCGCCACACATAATACAATTACCCGTTTGGTCGAGTAGCGATCGCTCTTGGGGAGTTTGTAAAAATTCTCTTTCGGGAACTTGTCGCGCTGCTGTGCTGACATAAGGCGTCACCGCTTCTAAATTGTTCCAGAAGCTGCTCATATCCACGACTAAATCCTTAATGACTGGCATATTTCCCAGAGGAGCGATCGTGATTTCGGGAATGGTATTGTCAGCAGACGCAGGCGATCGCATTTTTTGTAATCTGCTAATTTCACTGCCAACATTTTCCTTACAAGCTAAAGCCGAGCGTCCATTAATTCGCATCGCACAGCTACCACAAATTGTATTGCGACAATTTTTGCGATACGCTAAAGTGCCATCTTGCTCCCATTTAATCCGATTGAGACAATCCAATATGGTATTGCCTGGTTCTACCTCTAAAAGGTAAGTTTGTAAAACAGGAGACGAATTGTGTTGCTGGCGAATAACCTTAAACAGAACTTCCATATATTACCAACCAAAATTTTTAAATTCTCCTACCTACCTGAGCAACTTCAACTACAGACAGGTGACTGTGAAAAATCGGCTATACTCTTGTTGCCCTGGATAAGAACTAGATGTTAATAGGCTGATGATTAAAGACCTACTGATTCTAGTACAGTACCCCAGCAATCGAGTCATCCCTACAAATACCTCAAAATACTAAAATATAAGTTTTTGTCTTTGCCCTGATACTGAGCGATCCCAAAGTATGATCAATTTTGCAGCTACCTATAGCTTAGTTTTCCGCAAGATATTTTGCATCAGACACAGAACTACCACTACAGCAAGCACGTCAATCAGCCCACCATTTAAAACCTGACTAGAGCCGAGAATCAAAGTCTTTTGACTTGTGAATCAGTGACTTTTGACTTACTTGAGAGTGCTACTAGTTTGAGGATAACCATTAAGATTTTCGTTTTTTAGGTCAGGCAGGTAATATTTGTCTAGTTCTCTTGAGCCTACATCAAAAAAATTATTACTGCTTTACATTTTATTGACCTGTTTGGCAGTATAGGTGAGAAATGATTAGCCACAGATGGACTTGTGTAAATTACCGTCCTAGCAAAAATTAACAAAGGAAATCTACCTGAGGGTAGCACTACATCTTAATGTCAACAGCAGTCACGACCTGAGAGTATAGATAGCTCAAAAGGTTATGAATTGCGAACTTTTTGTAGATTTATAACTGTGACAGCCATAATCAACATCTAGTAGTGGCAATAATGCAATAGACAGATGGAGAAAAACTAATCTTCCCCTAGACAGACGAAAAGAATCCTCTGCCTGCTTTTTGTCGGTTGTCTAATAATAGGGAGGGACATCCTCATAACTTTTTGTGTCTTCACAATCAAGGAAATCTGAGATAAACTCACTTGTCAAAACTCACAGTCTAAATTAAAGTAATTTTGAGAAAACCACGGCTACAATCCTCATAACCCCAATCAAGCGCAAGAAAAATCCTCATCGTTTTTTAATTCCTGGAGCTAAGAGATTTCCATAAAAATTTACCAGTAAGTTTAATTATAAATAAAACAACTATTTTGCTATTATTAGTCCATGCTAGTATTTAATATAAAATTACGCAGGAACAAAACCAGTATCAAGAGCCGTATAAGCGCGGCTACTACTGCTTTGTTGATCTCGTAATGTAGAGACAAGAAATTTTACGTCTCTACTAGCAGGCCAAAAGGGTGTATGCCTGTATGACCATATTCAAATCTCATGCTGTCTAAAGCCTCAGAGTAATATTAGGGTAAACCCTATAACTTAAGGGCAATAATGGCAAGCATTGATAGTGGAAAATATGCAATTTATTAGTCTATTGGACTGATTGCAGTAGAACCCACAAAATTTGTAAAGGTGGCTTAAAGTTACACCGCTACATTAGCGCCAAAAGAAAAAATAATTTCATTTTCGTTGGCGAATCCTGGTTAAAAGTGACGTAAAATCACCAAAATTGATGCCTGCGATTACCTGGTAATCTAATCTATTTATGGGCAACCATAAAAGAGGTGCTTGGGCTTACTCATAGCAGCAGGAATTTACCCAAAGATGTCATGACCAGATTGGCTCTGTGCAGATGCTGAAAGGCTAAATTCTGGCAGAAGATACCTTTTGTTAGTTTGGAGAAATTAAGGAAATTTTGAGCATAATGACTGAAACTGCAACCGCACCATTAACCGGAAAAGCATTGCTTGCTAAAGTAAAAGAGCTTTCCAATTTACCACGTCGAGAACGAGCAAAGCAGTGCGGCTATTACACGGTCACTAAGAATAATCAAGTTCGTGTTAATCTCACCGATTTTTATGACGCTTTGCTATCTGCTAGAGGAATTCCTCTCAGCCCAGAAGCACCCAAAGATGGCCGGGGTCGCGAACCGACATATCGAGTTAGCGTTCATCAAAATGGTCAAATTGTCATTGGTGCTACATACACCAAAGCAATGGGCTTAAAGCCAGGTGATGAATTTGAAATCCGCTTAGGATACAAGCACATTCACTTGATTCAACTTGGTGAAAGTGACAAAAAATTAACCTCAGCAGATTTAGATGCTGAAGATCTAGATGAAGAAGATTTAGAAGACGACGAAGATTAAGTTGTTTTGATGATAGGGATAGGTTAAAGCTAATGCTGAATAACTTATCTCTAGCAACAAAACAAACTAACAACTGTCGTTGGAAAACTTGTCGTATCTGAAAAAATACGATTATACCTCTTGCATAAGTGACTAATTTTATTAGAGTCTTGATTAAAATCAAGAAATCTATTGTTGCAAGAAGTTAGTCGTGTTTTTTGTACCTATTTTTATTACATTGTTACAGCCATCAGCCGACAATCTACTGGTATTTCTCAAAGATGCACCAGTATTAGTTGTTGTGATGGCTTTTTTTAGCTTGTGGGTATTGTGTTGGTTACCAATAGCAGTAGTAATAGCGATCGCACTTAAATGGCAACCTGGTAAAAGTTTACAACCCGAACAAAAGCTACCCTTATTAATACCCCTGTATTTATTAGCACCATTGATTTTATGGGGGATGAATTCTCTCGCTGGAGGATCTTTCGCTAATTATGGCTTGGTTGTTAATCTTTCCCTTTTCACTTCTTTACTTTTTGGCTTTGGCTTGGGAGTAATTAGCCTAGCTATTGTCTTTGCTGGACAATTCTTGCTAGGTTGGTGCCAATGGCAAACAGAAAATAATAAGTTAGTACTAGCCAACTTACTACCAATTCCCTTGATAGCTTTATTAGTAGGTGCTATCGAAGAATTAATTTTTCGCGGTTTCTTAATCACAGAGTTAACTCAACAATACCCAATTTGGTTAGCAGCAGTCATTTCTAGCGTCATTTTTGCCCTGCTGCATTTAGTTTGGGAACAAAAAGAAACCATTCCCCAACTCCCTGGATTGTGGCTAATGGGGATGGTGTTGGTATTGGCGAGGTTAGTTGATAGCGGTAATTTAGGTATAGCTTGGGGATTACATGCTGGTTGGGTATGGGCGATCGCTACTTTAGACACAGCAGAACTAATTACCTACACAGGTAAAGTATCCGAATGGTTTACGGGTAAAAACAAAAAACCTCTCGCTGGTGTAGCGGGAATTGTCTGTGTCTTGCTAGCTGGGGGGATTCTCTGGATATTTACGTGAATATATCGCAATTTATAGCTGCAATTCTGAAAATAAGGAACTCTTCAGAGATTTCCTTATTTTTAGGACTTACGCACCGAACACAAAAACCCTCACAAGGGTGGTCAAAAGTCAAAAGTCAATGGTCAAAATTCAGGTTTTTGGACTATGGACTATTGACCATTGACAAAAAGCATGAAAAATATCTGACACTGCGTAAGTCCTAATTTTTTGTGCCCCATTCTCAAAGTTAGATCGCTAAAGTACAGCTTGGCACTTCTATTTCCCTTTTTAATTTACACAAATTAGTAATTCAATCCTTGATTGCGGGAATACTAATCTGGTTGGCATTGAAACCACAATCGAGATGATGTTAATCATACCTATTTACCTTCGGCACGTAATTGAGAAGTTCCTATTTGTAACTCTTGATTTCTAAATACTATTTTGAAATTTACGTTTTAGAAACTGGGTTGGCATCATCTCAACTTAGTACTAAGTTACCAAGATGATAATTTTTGTATATTAAAGAGGAAAAGTTATGATCACACAATTAGGTCTCAACATTAATGACTACCTCTCATCTGATAGATTTATCAGTTATAGTCATCAACTCAGGTTAACTACAATTTACGCAAAGCCTGGTGATAAAGTTTTAGAAATAGGAATTTTTAATTCTATATTAGCAACATTATTAAAGACTCATGGCTATAAAATTACAACTGCTGATATTGATACTAATCTAAATCCAGATTTAATTTTAGATATAAATTCTGATTTTATTTTAGATGATTTTGATGTTATTACAGCTTTTCAAGTACTGGAACACATGGAATTTTCTCAATTTCCAATAATTTTAAGAAACCTTTCCTTAAATAGTAAATATATCATAATTTCATTGCCTTATAACACTTTAGGACTTTCTGTGAAAATAAAATTTACCTTCTTAGAAAGAGCCAGGCATTTATCATTAAAAATACCTAAATTTTGGAGTAACATACCAATATCAAATCAGCATTATTGGGAGGCTGGATTAAAAGGATACTCCAGAAAAACTATTAGAGATAATATTAATTCAGCAGGATTAAGAATAGAAAGTGAGTTTATAGATCCAATGAATCCTTATCATTGGTTTTTAGTATTAAGAAAATTATGATTGAGCATTTTTGAACATCAATACTGGCTTAATGCCAAACAATTACCTCCGCATTTTATCACAGCCTCAGAAATTATTAGTTCTGAGGTTTTTTAAACTGGTTGCCCATAGCTATACGCCTTGATTCCTGTAACAATCAATATATCTATTGGTAGAAGGTGTTCATAATATCCAGGTTCCTGTGAGCACCTGCTACTCTACGTACATGACAACAAAGAATAATAGATAATCTGAATATCTTAAAAATTTTGAGGTTTAAAGCAATAGAAAATCTAGAATTTACCTTATATTATAGGGCGTTTCACCTTTGTTCATCTTGAAAAAAAATTTTTTACTGGTAGAGTAGGGAAATCCGAATCAGTAATAGACGGCAAACAATCCTTTACACTGCAAGCGATCGCTAACTTATACCTTTAAAATCCTAATTGGTGTCATACCCTCGGAAATTCTCTGGATTTATCCTCTAAGCCGAGGGGTGAGGTGTATTTGCTATATTCATCATTTAAATCCTTGCATTGAAGATTACCAAACATGCTAGAACAAGGAACCATCAGTATCCATACTGAGAATATATTCCCGATTATCAAGAAGTCTCTTTACTCTGACCATCAAATCTTTTTGCGGGAACTGGTATCGAACGCTGTAGATGCCATCCAAAAGCTAAAAATGGTATCCCGCGCCGGAGACTATGCGGGAGAGATTGGCGAACCAGAAATTGAAATAGCCATAGACAAAAACAACAAAACTCTCTCTATCTCCGATAATGGTATCGGCATGACCGCAGAGGAAGTAAAAAAATATATCAATCAGGTTGCTTTCTCTAGTGCGGAAGAATTTATTCACAAATATGAAGGAAAATCAGACCAACCGATCATCGGTCACTTCGGTCTAGGTTTTTACTCCTCCTTCATGGTGGCGCAAAAAGTCGAAATCGATACCCTCTCCTACCAAGAAGGGGCGCAAGCCGTACACTGGAGTTGTGATGGTTCCCCAGAGTTCACCTTAGATGAATCATCCCGCACAACTCGTGGTACTACCATTACCCTCACCCTGCAAGCAGAAGAAGAAGAGTATTTAGAATCATCACGAATCAAAAATCTTGTTAAGACTTATTGCGACTTCATGCCAGTACCCATCAAACTGGATGGTGAAGTCTTAAATAGACAAAAAGCACCTTGGCGGGAATCTCCAAATAACCTCAGCAAAGAAGATTATTTAGAGTTCTATCGCTATCTCTATCCATTTCAAGAAGAACCATTACTTTGGGTACATCTAAATACTGACTATCCCTTCATTATTAATGGGATTTTGTATTTTCCCAAAATGAGGCCGGATGTTGATGTCACAAAAGGTCAGATTAAGCTATTTTGTAACCAAGTGTTTGTCAGTGACAACTGTGAAGAAATTATCCCACAGTTCCTAATGCCCATGCGGGGGGTAATTGATAGTACCGATATTCCCCTAAACGTATCGCGGAGTGCATTGCAAGGCGATCGCACTGTCCGCAAAATCGGTGACTATATAGCCAAAAAAGTAGGCGATCGCCTCAAAGAACTTTACCGCGACAACCGCGAACAATACATCAGTGCTTGGAAAGACTTAGGCACTTTTGTTAAATTTGGCGTACTCAACGATGACAAGTTTAAAAAACAAGTTGAAGACATCATCGTTTTCCGCACTACCGCAAAAGTTGCTGAAAAAGCTGCGGATACTCCAGCAGTGGAAGTTCAATCTGCTGAAGGCGATGTTTGGCAAGATGTGACTCCATCTGCATCCAGCACCGATAATTTAGCTACCAGCACACCTTACACCACCCTCAAAGAATACTTAGAACGTAACAAAGAACGCCACGAAAACAAAGTATTCTACTGTACCGATGAAGCCACCCAAGCTACCTACGTAGAATTACATAAAAATCAAGGCTTAGAAGTCCTATTTATGGACTCCTTTATCGATACCCATTTCATCAACTTCTTGGAACGGGAATATAACGATGTTAAATTTACCCGTGTAGATTCCGACTTGGACAATACCCTGTTGGATCAAGATAAATCTGGGGAAATCGTAGATCCGACAACCAATAAAACCAAGAGTGAAGTCATCAAAGAATTATTTGAGAAAGCTCTCAACAAACCCAAAGTAAATATTCGTACCGAAGCTTTAAAATCGGATAATCCCCAAGGAACTCCACCAGCAGTGGTATTGCTACCAGAAATTCTGCGTCGTTTGCGGGAAATGAACGCCATGATGCAGCAGCAAACTACAGAATTCCCCGAAGATCATATTTTGTTGGTAAATACCGCACACCCCCTAATTCAAAATTTGGCTAATCTCAGTCAAGGTAGCATTATTCAAGGTGAGGGCTTATCTCCCAGCGCCCAACTAGCGAACATGATTTGCCAACATGTCTACGATTTAGCCCTCATGTCACAAAAAGGATTTGACGCTGAAGGGATGAAATCCTTTGTCGAACGGTCAAACGAAGTACTTACTAAGCTCACAGAACAAGTAAGTAAGTAAATCTCTTACAGCGAATTATAAGTTGGTGAGGTACAGATAATCATTGATTGTAGGGGCATTGGCACTGCCATGCCCCGAAGCGCGTACCTCATTTACCTCAAATATGCTGTAGCATCAATCATCGCAAATTATCGGGGCGGGGTTTCCCCGTCCTGAAAGATGACAATCCTGTTGACACTCACCGCCCTATAAGTGCGGTGATTCTTGGGCTAATCACTGCCCTTTTAGGATTGCTCCCTACTGAGGTCTTACACGATTATATCTAGTCCGAGCCTACTAGAATATCACTTGTTATCTAGTCGCCCTTTTGGTGGACTACTCCCCAAGCGTTTACCCATTTGGTGGGTACGTTCCCGTATGCCCTACGGTACGTGGATTACTCCAAATGCTTAAACTATCGTTCATTCAGTCTTGCTGAAGACTTATTGCCCTGTTTATAGCGTTATCGGTGCGCTTGTCTTTTCTATTTCCTAAGCAGTCGTGTGGCATACCGTAGCATAACTCCTTTTGCCGAGCCATATTTGTCGGGCACGTCCTAGTGGTGTTTCAACCTGGAGACAATTCAATTATACCAAAAGCCGTCCTCTAAGGACGGGGCTTTAGACCCAGGTTTTTGGTAACCTGATAATTGGGATATTTCATCTATTTTCCTAGTTCCCGATCCAAATCTTCATCACAAACCTCTTAGAATAGAAAGGTTGTATTGAAATAGCAATCTGGAGAAACAGGCTATGTCTCGTCGCTGCGAACTAACAGGTAAAAAGGCAAATAACGCCTTTGCAATTTCCCACTCCCACCGCCGTACTAAACGCCTTCAGCAAGCTAACTTGCAAATCAAGCGCGTTTGGTGGCCAAGTGGAAATCGCTGGGTTAAACTCAAGCTATCTACCAAAGCAATTAAAACCTTAGAAATTAAAGGTATAGAAGCAATGGCTAAAGAAGCTGGAATTAACCTCAATCATTACTAATCGCGATTTCCCGCAAAACCGCTACATATTTTATCCTCTCATTACCTCCTCAGTACTGTTGCCACAGAGATTTTTTCTCATGGGGAGGTTCGGGGGAAAATATCAAACATTTCCCCTGGCGATCGCAATTCACGAAAATCTTGATACATATAGATTTTTCGTAGGCGCGTAGCAATACCATCGGTGTAAACTTAGCGCAAAATTTCTTTTACATACAGCTGTGAGAGATACTCTCGTTCCCAGTCCCAGACTGGGAATGGATACCTGACAGTTACTAGATTATTGTCAATGATTAGTTAGTTCCGGGAAGCGGTGAGAGCGATCGCCTCCAGCAATACCAATTACAACAAAAAGGCGAAAGACGTTAGATGTACAACATTGTTGTGTCCTGACGCCTAATTGAGCGCTCGCCAACATTATTTGTATGAGTATCAGCTTTAAAAAGCTCTGAGCGATGAGCCGTTAAAAGCATGACAAAATTAGAATCTTAATTCCTGAGTTTAACTTAAATTTAAAAATACTCATTAACCTTACCACCTCTCCACTTGGGGAGGTTTTATATTACTTAACATGATTTACAGGCTGCTTGATATATTTCCTTTATCAAATGGGTAATATAAGCTTACTCTGCTTACAACATCTTTATGAAGTTGCTAGCAGATAAATAAAAATTCTGCAAATTCAGCGTAAATTTACGGTCTTAGCACCCATCAACAGTAATGAAATAAATCATTTTGTAAAAATCAGTAATTTCCGAATAAAACTGAAAACACAGCCCATGATATAAATCGAAGAAATTCTCTTTGCGTGTATCTGCGTTTTAGACTTCATCAAAGTTTTTAATAACCAGATAAACAAAAAGAATATCATTGGCTGTGTGAGTATATTTAAACAAGAAAAACAGACAAAAATACAAAACAAAAAAAACACAATTTTTCCAAAATTAATAAAATCCTTGACAGGAAAGCAACTATGTCTCAAAAACGCCATCTAGTCAAGACAGCTAAAAAATTATTCAAACAAATTGGCAGACAGTATTTGACTGCATTTAAAAAACTAATTATTTGGCTACTGAGAACTATTTTTCAAACCCACAAAAGAAGAGATAGAGCAACCAATGCAGGTTTTGTCTTGCCAACAGTGGCAATGGTTGCACTGGTAGTTGTACTACTAACTACCGCCATTTTATTTCGGTCTTTTGAGCGCTCCAAAAATGCTAGCAATGTGCGCGTCAATGAGGCAGTTCTGAATGCTGCAGCCCCCGCAATAGATCGGGCGAAAGCTAAATTAAATAAGCTGTTATCAGATCCGACACTGCCACGAGCAACGCCTACAGATGCAGCTTTAGACAGTATATTTAACGATACTACCAAGCTTACTGAATATACCTTAGGTGATGAAACTCAACTCAAATTAACTAGTGGTAGTGACAATATACGCTCCGCATGGATGTACCCAGTAGATACCGATAATAACGGTCTATTTGATAGCTACACACTTTATGGAATTTACTTTAAAAACCCTCCTGTTAGCGGTGGTGCATATACTCGTGCCAGAAATCCCCTAGAAGCTAGAACTCCACCGATGGTCAATGGTGGCGCTGGTGACGCTTGTAAAGATACTAATGGTACTAGCGCAACTTTGGTGGGTAATTCGGGCTGGTTTAAGATAGGCGGTAAGCTGAAAAAAGCCTTTTTTGCTTACACTGCCAATGTTCCGATTACAAACACTGGTACTCTCCCATCGGGATATGAGCGTCACAAAGGTAATAAAGGCTTTTCGGCAATAGAATATCAACAAGAGCGTGTACAACTACCGCTAGTTAATAATGCGGTAGTTTATGAAGACGATTTAGAAATCACTCCAGGCCCAAGACTCAATCTAAATGGGCGGATTGTGACTAACAGTAACCTGCTGACAGGTAGCGGTTTTCAAGAAGTAACGCTTTATCAAATCAGTAGCCCCTATTCCTGTTATTATGAAGCCGATAATGCCAAAATAATTGTTGCTGGTAATGTCGCAGCAGGCACTTTCACTAATACTGATGCTGATTTAGCCAACGCAACTATGGTGCATTTATACCGTGGTGATGGAGTTAATCCAAATACCGCAGGTAATCTTAAAGAGAATAAATCTGTTAAAAATTCATGGTCAGCGGATATTGCATACAATAGTTTCGCTTACGCCAAACGTATAAATCGCTTAGTTGACGCTCAGATAGCTGCCGATAGTACTGGTAGTACCGACCCCCAAGAAGTGCAAAATGGCCCGACAACAAAAACCCGTCGGGAACGCTTAGAACTATATTTTAAACGACGTACCCGCCGAGTACCTTATGCAGAAGTCCCGGCAAATTCAACCAACCCTTTACAAGTAGGAAGCGGTACCAATTACGCTACAACTAGTCCATTAGATGGTAGTGGTGATACATTACGTCCAATAAATGCATGGGTTTTTCCTTTTGATCCTAGTAATGGCACAACTAAGACTGGTTATGCCAACTTAGAGATAAATAAGCCTAGTAGCGTTACTAATAGAATATTACCTTCAGCGACAGAGCCAACAAAGCTAGAAAAAGAAAAGCAAGGTAATGAAACCTTTGTAGGCGATCGCGTTACCCTTGGTAATAATCTCCCTGAACTATGGTGGGATAGTGCAAAAGGTCGGTTTGTTGGGCCAAATGCGGAAGACACCCAAACCATTACTACTAATTACTGGGATAATCCTGATAACGCCAGCACCACCGATACTAGTGCCAATAACGTTCGCACTCGCCGCAGCCGAATTCAGCAAATGGCTGATTTAGGGGATATCAGCAGAGACGGAGAATGGGAACTAGCCGCAGCTAAAATACCCGCTACCGCCCAAGATCCTGTTGGTGGTTTACGAGTAGTCACAGGTGCAGGTATTTATTTGCCAGATGGTGCTGATACTTCTACAACTACCTTCACTTCATACAGCACACAAGCCTGGCCCGATTTAATGCCAGCTAAGTATGACACAGTACCAGCTGCTATTAAACCCTTTGAAATTTACGGTCTGAATATTGAATATAATGTGCCCCAACCACCTGCCAATACTCCATATCTCAGGATGCGGGCGACAGCAGTTTATCACTACAAAGGTGCTAGCTATAACGAAACCAGCCCCACACCAATCGCTTGTGTAAGTAGCTTCTACGACCCAACTAACAGCACAACCGCTAAGAATATTTCCACATTACCTTGGAATAATGCTACTGGAGGGAAATCTAACAACGGTATAGTTTATGGACCTCCCGCTTCCACAAGCCTCGCTACTTATGAGAATTTACTCAACTACCAAGCACTATTGACCTACCCTAATGGACGTTGGATCAATGAACCACTCAAAAATGCTTTAGCTAAAACTGCGGCAAATCGTACTCTTGCCGATCTCTCTGCTATTGACTCTGCACTTTGCGCCATAGAAATTATGGCCACAAAGACACCGGATGCAACAGCTATTCCTCACGGTGCTATTAGGGAAAATGCCTTTTTAGATGCCAGACAGATTCAAGCAATAGATAACGGTAACACTCTTACAGGAAATTACGATCGTCCTAAAAAAGACAGACAGCCCTTAGAAATCCGCACCACTGTATTGGATCTGAATCAGCTGCGACAAAAAACAATTGGCACAGCAACAACAAGCAGTCCACAGGAATATTTGCTACCAAACAGCGGTATTATCTATGCCACTCGCGATGATGCACTGGCAGATCAAAGTGCAGGTACTTCAGCATCAGCCAAACTAGAAAGCCCAGTTGACTTTAAACTTGACCCCACTCGCCGTCCTAACGGCATTATGTTGGTCAATGGTTCCAGACTCTTCCGTAGCACGACAAATACTTACCGCGACGTAGAAAAAGGATTGATTTTAGCCTCTAACTTGCCTGTGTATGTCAAAGGTGACTTTAACCTACATACTCAAGAAGAATTTACTCAATTGCTCAACGATGACTGGACAGCAAGTGCAGGTGGTAAGTTCGCTTTTTATAATCGCTCTACACTTAACCCCCAATTTGCCTGTCGTCCTAACGACCCCAGGCTACCTAACTGTACTACTGGTGATGAATGGCGGTCTGCTGCTGTGTTAGCAGATGCTGTTACCCTACTTTCCAATAACTTTAGAGAAGGTTTCCGCAACGAAGGAGACTATGACTGGAAGGTTGTTACTAGTACTATTCCATCATTTTTTTCCAGTAACTTCTCTACTTATTTCTCTACCATTAACAATTTTGTCCCACAGTTTAGATGGTATGGCAGCGATGGTATGCCCCAAGACCTTGATACTGTTGCTACTGGTTTTCAGGCTAGTTCCTATCTCAATAACTTCATCACACCAGTAATGAAATGGAGACCAGCTAGACAATACGCCTATGAAATTTGTCCGCAAACAAATGTCTCCCTGTGTAGCGATCCTAAATACTGGATCATGACCAACACCAATACTGATCCAGAAACTTATGCTGGTCAAGGTCAAAGTTCATGGAACAACGGTGGACGTAATGTTGAGGGCAGTACAATCACATCTATCAAAACAGGAGCGATAGGTACTCCTCCTGAGGGCAAGTGGGCCAACCCCGCCTACCCAAAAAGACTTGCTTTTAAACGGGATCTTACAAGTGGTGCCCTAGTTAGTCCCCTTCAGATTTACGGAGTAAAAGATGGAAATCCGAAGAAAATAGAAGCATTTGATTTTAACGGTGCTACACAACCAGCATTAGCAACAAGTGGTGGCCAAACAATATACATACCTTGGTTACGCCCTGATAGCAATGGAAATTGGCAACGACCAATTTTACAAGTTGACGAACCTTTTACTACCGATAGTAACCCTACTCCCAATCCTAATATCATTAATGTTGGTTCACACGGAAACTGGTTGCCAGTAGCAACACAAACTACTTTCAATTTGATTATTGCTGCTGGAGATACCCCAGCTCGTCCTAATGAAGATAATGGTGGTTTACATAACTTCCCGCGTTTCCTAGAAAATTGGAACCCAACAGGAAGTTCTAGCGATGCTATTAAAGCTAAAGTTAGTGGCTCCTTCATCCAATTAAAGCGCAGTGAATATGCAACTGCTCCACTTATGGTGGTTTTATCAAACTCCTCCCTCACCTATCCAACTGGTAATGCTAGTGGTAGACTACCCTTCTATTTTCCGCCAACAAGGCAATGGGGTTATGATGTGGCCTTACTATCTCAGTCACCAGATAGGTTTGCTCAAAAATTAGTCAGAATACCTGACGATTTACCCGATGAATACTACCGAGAAGTGAGTCGAGATGATGCTTGGGTAAGGACTCTTTTATGTGCCAAAAAACCAGATGATTCTCTGGCTGTGGATGCAGATCAGCGTCCTAATTGTAGTTAATAATCCAGCCTAATTGTGGAGTTTGTAGTAAGAACTTAAATACTTAAAAAATCAGGAATTTAGTTCTTACTACAAAAATATTTATTCCTCAAATTTAATGAAATAAACCACTAATCTCCACATCTTAGAAATTGGTGAATAAAAATAATGAAGCACAAACAACAGTTAAAAATACCTTGTCCTAGTGAGTCTGGTTTTACCATTATTGAATCGTTAATAGCGATGCTGGTTGTGACTGTTTTACTGACTGCGATCGCACCTGTTATTGTCTTGGCTACAGCATCTCGCGTCCAAGCAAGACGCATAGAACTAGGAACTCTAGCGGCAAGATCCTATATTGATGGTGTGAGAACAGGAGCTATTCCTATACCAGCCGCTACTGGTACGAACATAGAATTAAAAGACTTTCCTACTCCAACAGCAGGCAGTTTAACCTGTAATGCCAATGCATACTGTACTGCTCCCGCTACCCCTGCCACCACTTTGTACTGTATAGATGGTAACGGTGATGCTATATGTAACTTTACCAATAGTAAAGACTTGGTAATCCAAGCATTTCGATATAACAAGGCTTCCACTGATGCCTCTGTTGGTTATCAATTAGGTATAAGAGTTTACAGAGCAGATGGTTTTAACTCTGGTGGTGACTTAGTAGCAGGTAGAAAACAAGCAACTTTCACCGCTGGAATAGGCGATCGCAAAGCGCCATTAGTAGAAATGACAACGGTGATCCCACCTCAATCAACTTCATTTAATGAGTGGTGTAACCGCCTCAAAGTCACAGATAGTACAACCTCAAATACTACATGTAACTAAGCATTAACTTTGGGAATAAAAATATTCAGCATGAATCCAATTCAATTTCTGCTTGGTATCCAAATTAAACGCTCTAAGTTGTTGTCACAGAGCGGTTTTACCCTTCTTGAACTGCTGGTAGCCATGATTCTAGCTGTGCTGGTAATCACACCTCTGCTCGGATTTATGGTTAACATTTTGAACACAGATCGCCAAGAGCAAGCAAAAGCTAATTCCGAACAAGAAATTCAAACAGCACTTGATTACATCGCTCGCGATTTGCAACAAGCAGTATATATCTACGATGCTACAGGCATTGATGCTATCAAAAACCAGCTACCTAGCCCAACTGCTACAGATAGAGTTCCTGTACTTGTTTTTTGGAAACGAGAGTTTATTGGACAGGCAATTACAGCAGCAGATAGTAATAAAGATGACACTTTTGTCTACTCATTAGTTGCTTATTATCTAATTAAAGACACTGACAGCAGATGGTCTAATGCTGCGCGTATTGCGAGATGGCAAATCAGGGATGGTGTCTCAAGTAGCAGTACTAGCGCTGTTACTTGTAATGGATATACTGGCAAGTTTGTTAGTGGTTATTGCCCTAGTTCCGGTTACTCTTCATTTAACTTTGATGGAGTCGGCACTCTAGAACAAAAGATGAATAGCTGGACAAGACTCAGCTCCTATACAACAACTACAACTACAGGTGGAAACACATCAACTACAACTACAACTGTCACGCCAGATGCGCCTTTAGTACTTGTAGACTACATAGATCAAACTACTACAGGCGCACCATCTGCAACCTGCCCTACTGGTTATTCAAAAGTAACGCCCACAAGTTTCAACACTAGAGATACAGGAAATATGACAGGCTTTTATGCCTGTATAGATAGGGTAAATACAACAGCCCAAGTATTTTTAAGAGGCAACGCACTGGCTCGCTTACGAACAACAAATATCAGTTATAGAGATAGTCAAAAAAATTATTTTCCTAGTATAAACATCAGGGTACAAGGACGAGGATTTGTATTTACAAAGTAATTTTTAAAACATTAAATAATCACACTTTAAAACATTTATAATTGGATTTTTCACCCTAACAAAATGTTTTACGATAAGAATTAAAGGTCTTATATCTTTGAAATTACGATAATTTATTAATGACAGGTTATTATGAACAATTTACCTGAGAATTTATCAACCGGAAGTACTAAAAAAGAGGTTGCCAACTATATATTTCCAATCAAGCAAGATGCTGGCTTTACCATACTAGAAGTCTTAGTAGTAATATTAATAGTAGGAGTTTTATCCGCAATTATTGCTCCTAATTGGCTGGCTTTTTTGAATAGACAACGACTAAATAAAGCTAGCGATAATCTTGTTGCAACCTTGCAAGAAGCACAGCGACAAGCAAAAAGGAATAAACGTAATTATAGTGTCAGCTTTAGAACTAACAATAACCTGCCAGAAATTGCCATTTATTCTGGTACTACACCAAGTAACTGGCAGAGTTTTGGTAAAGATGTAGGCGTCAAACAAGGTCAGGTAATAATTGGTACAAATTTAACTGCGGTAAATACTACCACTGGTGGCAGTGTATCATATAATATAAATACACCTGTTACTATTACTTATGATTATATGGGAAGTTTGCCGAATGCAAACTTTGGCCCAATACCAACAGGACAAACAGAACCACCGGGTTTAAAAATTGTAGTTGCTTTACCAAGACCAGGAAGCCCAACAACAGCAGGTAATTTAAAGCGATGCGTAATTCTGCAAACCCTTATTGGTGGTGTACGCACCGCCAAAAATACTGGATGCAATTGAATCAATCCAGCAAATTTATATGAAAAACCCTTAGAAATACTGAACTAAAAATAACATATCCAGAGCAGAATAGAAATAACAAATGCATAGTTGACTTTCTATCTATAGATAGCTAGAGACCAATTATGCATATCTATTGCTTTGAGTATCTGTAGAATGAGCATTGCTCACCCTAATAATACTAATTTAAATAGTGTTTGCGGCATATCAATATATTCTATAGGGCATGATATTGCCATGCCCATACCATCTGTCGCATTTTTTTTTAAATTTGTATAATTTGTTCAAAAATCAAATATAAGTTCTATAGATACGCCGTATTAAAATAGGGTGCAATCGCTAAATTTAAGCTAAAAGGTCAGCTTAAATTCCAAATTCTACTGTATATGTATACAGTACTTACTACTAATATCACGGTAGTATTTTAAGTTTTTACTTGGAAATTACTGATGAGCGAGAGTTTAGACTTTACTGTAGCTATCCCCACTTATAACGGTGAAAGTCGTTTACCAGAACTATTAGAACGATTACGTAATCAACTCTACACCGAAACATTTTCTTGGGAAATTATTGTTGTAGATAATAACAGTACTGATAATACAGCAGTTCTTATTAAAAACTATCAAGCTGCTTGGAAATGTCCCTACCCTTTAAAGTATTGCTTTGAAGCCAAGCAGGGTGCAGGTTATGCAAGAAAACGTACTGTTGAGGAAGCTAAAGGTAAATTCATCGGGTTTCTTGATGATGATAATTATCCAGTATCTAATTGGGTAGCAGTTGCTTATGCTTTTGGTCAAAAGTATCCTAAAGCAGGGGCTTATGGAAGTCAAATTCATCCAGATTGGGAAGTAGAACCGCCCCAAGATTTTCAGCGAATTGCTCCCTTTTTAGCAATTACAGAAAGAGGGAATTTACCTTTAATTTATGACCCTCATAAAAAATTACTTCCACCATCTGCGGGATTAGTTATCCGCCGACAAGCCTGGTTAGAAACAATACCAAATCAGATGATTTTAACTGGTAGAATCTCTAATAATACGCTGACTAGTGAAGATTTAGAAATGTTGTCTCACATGCAAAAATCTGGTTGGGAGATTTGGTATAACCCAGAAATGGAAATTTCTCACAAAATTCCTAGTTGGCGCTTACAAAGAGAGTATTTAATTCCTTTTTTTAGAGGTATTGGACTCAGCCGTTATGTTACCAGGATGATACCCATAAAAACTTACTATAGACCCTTAGCATTTTTAGTTTATATCATAAACGATTTACGAAAAATTATTTGGCATTTAATTAAATATGGTAGAAGTGTCAAACTCGATCTAGTTGCAGCTTGTGAAATGGAATTATTTATCAGTAGTTTAATAAGTCCCTTTTATCTTTGGAAACAAGGATATTTGACCAAAAAATAACAAATAGATATAGAATTACTTGCCATGACTGATATACTCACTCAAAAACTAGATATTACCGTAGCAATTCCTACATATAATGGCGCGGAACGCTTACCTAAACTTTTAGATTTACTTTTAGCACAAACCGGATTAGAAAACTTAAACTGGGAAATTATTATTGTTGATAATAATAGTTCTGATCGCACAAATATTGTCATTCAGAATTATCAAAAAATCTGTAATAGCATTTGTCCTTTAAGGTATTTCTTAGAAACAAAACAAGGAGCAGCTTTCGCTCGCATTAGGGCAGCACAGGAAGCAAGAGGTGAGGTAATTGCATTTTTAGATGATGATAATTTACCTGCACTTGATTGGCTAATAGCTGCTTATAATTTTGGAATTGAACATCCCCAAGCTGGTGTTTGGAGTGGTCAAATTCATGGTAGCTATGAGGTTAGCCCACCTAAAAATTTTGAAAGAATTCAAGGTTTTCTCGCTATCAGAGAACATGGTAATCAACCACATTTATTTGAAGCAAAGAATTTAAGACTTCCCCCTGGTGCAGCGCTAGTTGTTCGCAAACAAGTATGGTGCGATCATGTTCCTACAATACCCATTCTGTCAGGAAAATTACCTGGTGTATTTGTGCAAGGTGATGATTATGAACCATTGCTATATATTCACAGTGCTGGTTGGGAAATTTGGTATAACCCAACTATGCATACTTATCATCAAATACCACATTGGCGCTTGGAAAAAACTTACTTATTAACTTTAGCTCGCGGTTGTGGCTTGTGTATTTTTTATTTACGCACGATTAACACTAAAAGCTGGCAGAAACCAATAATATTTTTTATGACTTTTTTAGGTAATTTATATCGGCTTGTAAAACATCTTATTAAATATAAGAATTCTTTAAAAACTGATATAATTGCACTTTTTGAATTTGAATTTTATTTAGGTAGTATGATTAGTCCTTTTTATTATATGAAAAATTTGAATATCTTTTCATAATAATTTGGCAAAAACTATATTTTTAATTAATCATGTCTTGTGGCAGCCAAAACAATCCCAGCATTTCTGTAATCATACCAGCTTATAATTGTCAAAAAACTATTCAAGCTACAATCGCATCAGTTTTAAACCAAACTTTTACTAATTTTGAATTAATTATAATTAACGATGGTTCACAAGATTCAACTTTAGAGATTATTTCTAAAATTGAGGACTATAGACTGAAAATATTTTCTTTTGAAAATGCTGGCGGAAATGTTAGCCGCAATCGGGGATTAAAGTATGCCATTGGAGATTTTGTTAGTTTCTTAGATGCAGATGATATTTGGAAGCCTGATAAGCTAGCAAGTCAGTTACAAGCTTTACAACAAAATAGCGATTGCAAGGTTGCTTATAGTTGGAGTGATTATATTGATGACAATGGTAAATTTTTGGTGTCTGGTAGACATTTTATAGCCAATGGAGATGTGTATGAGCAATTACTACTAAATAATTTTTTAGAAAATGGCTCTAACCCCTTAATTTGTAAAGAAGCGATCGCTGAATTAGGTGGATTTGATGAATCTCTCAGTGCTGCTCAGGATTGGGATATGTGGTTAAAACTAGCCAACAAGTTTAATTTTGTATGTGTACCCTCTGTACAGATATTATATCGAGTCAGTGCTAATTCAGTTTCTTCTAATCTTGTTCGTCAGGAAAAAGCCTGTCTGCAAGTGATAGAAAGAGCATATAAAGCCAGAACATTTGATAAAAAAACTTGGCATAGGGCTAGTGCAAATCTTTATAAATACTTGACATGTAAAGCTCTACAGCAACCATTTAAACGACATAAAGGTATGGCTGCTGCTTTGTTTTTATGTAAGTATTTTATTAATAATTCTTCTCGACTACAGCGTATAAAATTTATGTTTATATTATTGTTAAAAACATTGATAATTATTGTTTTACCTACTGCTATATCAACAAAATTATTGTCAGGAGTAAAAACTGATTATCAGGCTATAGAATATAGTTATAAATGATTTAATTTGTTTAAATAAAAATAATTTTTATAAAAATAAGGTAAAAAGTATTGTGAAAAATCACTCTAACAGTGGCTTCACAGTGGTGGAACTGTTGGCAGTTATTTTAGTAGTTGGTATTTTAAGCGCGATCGCAGTTCCTAATTGGTTGAGTTTTGTAAATGTTCGGCGCTTGAATGTGGCTCAAGATGAAGTTTACCGCGCTATGCGCCAAGCTCAAAGCGAAGCGAAAAAACAAAAGTTAACTTGGCAAGCTAGTTTTAGGGAAAGTAATGGTATTGTTCAATGGGCTATTCACCCAGCAAATATGAATCCTGTCAATGCTAACTGGAATGATTTAGATGCTGCTGTTCGTTTAGATCAAGAAACAACTTTACAGCAATCAAATGGAGTCAGGCGCATCCAATTCGATCACATGGGTACTGTTGAACAACCACCACTGGGGAGAATTACTTTATCTAGTAAAAAAGGTGGTAAAGCTAAACGCTGTGTTTTTGTATCAACAATTTTAGGGGCAATGCGAACTAGTAAAGAACAGAATACAGCCCAAGATGGGAAGTATTGTTATTAGTTTTGGACATGGGGCATGGGTTAAGAAATTTTATAATGTTGATGGTTGACGGTTGACGGTTGACGGTTGACTGTTGACTGTTGACTTTTGACTATGGATTGTTGGGCGTTGAAATCAGCAGAGAAGTTAAAACAGCATTTGATTATTTTTACTCGCTATCCAGAACCGGGGAAGACGAAAACCCGAATGATACCTGCTTTAGGTGATTTAGGTGCTGCTAATTTACAAAAGCAGATGACTGAATACACGGTATCTCAAGTTAAAGAATTGCAAAAAACGGTGGATATATGTTGCGAGGTGCGCTTTGCTGGGGGAAATTTACAATTAATGCGAGATTGGTTAGGTTTGGATTTGGTGTACCAGCCTCAAGGGGAGGGAGATTTAGGCGATCGCATGGCGCGATCGCTTAGTGATGCTTTTCAATCTGGTAGGGAACAAGTCATAATTATTGGCACAGATTGTCCTGGTGTGAATTCTCAGCTATTAGCAAAGGCTTTTGAGCAAGTCGGCAGCTACGATCTGGTTATCGGCCCGGCAATTGATGGTGGTTATTACTTGATTGGTTTACGTCAACTAATACCCAATTTATTCGCTAATATCGATTGGGGAACATCTCAGGTATTGCAACAAACTGTTAACATTGCTGAAAAACTTAATTTATCTAAGATTTATCTACCTGCTTTGAGTGATGTTGACTATCCAGAAGATTTACCAATTTGGGAACAAACTATTCAAAGACAAATGGATAATTTTAGTAACTAATTATACTAGTATTGTAAAAATGAGACTTTGCATCTGGTTTTTAGCTAATTTATCAGTTTATTAAAACACTAAGTAAATTCTGAGGACACCGAAGATGACAGATGCTACTGTGGTGTAGTTTCATCCTCAAAAACGGAAAACTCTAAGCTACTGACAATTAATCATGGTAGAAGGTTTTCTTTGCAGTCTGATACGGAATGGATCGTTAAGCTTTCCTATTCTGTCATTTTGTTGCATCTGCCTTTTGTTGCCATATAACAGTAAGGTTATGGGAACAATATTCAAGGAACTTGATATAGGATAATCACTCTGATTTATCAAAAGATCGAACAACTATGGTGAACCGTTTTACTTCTGTTAGCACTGCCCTTACATTAAAAGTAGTGGGCGTAGTTTTAATTTTGTCCTTTTTGTTAGACTTTTTACTGCTGTTGTTCCCTTTTCTACCAACAGATCGCACATGGCAGATCGGTTTGGCAACAAATCTTGTAGATCGAGGGATTGTGCCTTTGGTAGGATTAGGGATACTGTTCGCTGGACATTGGATTGAGAGTGCGGATAGCGATCGCCCGCCAAATTTAGATTTAAGATTTCCGTCCCTCGTACTAGCAAGTATTTTAGGGTTAATGTTCTTGCTAATTTTCCCACTGCATCTGAATAATGTAAATCAAGCGAAAAATCAGACAGTCACAAAAATTAATGAAGATGCAGAACAAGCAGAAAAGCAACTAAATAATCAATTATCACAGTTGCAAGCACAACTAAATACAGAGCAGGGAAAAGCTCAATTACAACAGGCGAGGAATCAAACCAAAGCACAGTTGACTGAAATACTCAACGACGAACAAAAATACAAGCAAGCACTAGCTAGTCCTCAAGTTCCCCCAGCAATAAAAGAAGTACTGAAAAAGGCGAAAGCAGATCCTAAAGAACTAGACAAAGCTATTGAAAAGCAAACAGATATTGAGGGGTTACGTACCCAACAAATTAGCCAAGTCCGCCAACGTAAAGAAGAAGCTGAAAAACAAGCTAAAGACAATGCTTGGAAATCAGGATTGCGAACGGGAATTAGCAGTTTACTGTTATCTATTGGTTACATAATTATTGGTTGGACAGGATTAAAAGGGATGGGTGCTTTACAAAGCGGTCAGAAGAAAACTCCTGCACCACGTTAGGTAATTTGTAATTCGTAATTCGTAATTCGTAATTCCTAATTACAAATTAGTCGTAAGTCTAATACCAATTCGCAATTACAAAATCTCACTGAATTTAGTGGTTATAGCAGTTTTCACCTATTTGAACCACATCTATCGTAGGGGCACGGTACCGACAATTTTTTGGTACATACAATAATTTTACTAATGCCGTGCCCCTACAGCGTGGTCTATTTACAGGAAGATGCTGTAAATTGTAGAGAATTGGTATTACACTGATTTAAAATTGCTGTTTTAGAGGCTGAAGTTGACAGGATAAAGTAATAATAATGTTGGGAATTTTAAATTTTATATTCCTGAATTTAAGCTACAAATAATTAACCAATACTTAGTTTAAACAAAGAATTTTTATTTAGAGTTTTAGCATGTTCTCAATTTATATACTGACATATAACGAAGAATTGGATATTGCTGCTTGTATAGAGTCAGCGATGCTATCGGATGACATTATTGTTGTAGACTCATGCAGTAGCGATCGCACTGTAGAAATAGCTAGTCGTTATCCGATTCGGGTTGTGCAACATGCTTTTGAAAGTCACGGACGCCAACGTACTTGGATGCTAGAATCTATTCCCCCAAAGCATGAGTGGGTTTATATTTTAGAAGCTGATGAACGGATGACACCAGAATTGTTTGCAGAATGCGAACAAGCAATTCAGCAGTCAGATTACATTGGCTACTATGTTGCAGAACGTGTCATGTTTATGAATCATTGGATTCGCTACAGTACCCAATATCCACGTTACCAAATGCGGCTGTTTCGTCACGGTCAAGTTTGGTTTACAGACTACGGACATACTGAGAGAGAAGTGTGTCACGGTGCAACCAGCTTTTTAAAGTCAACTTATCCCCATTACACTTGTAGCAAAGGTTTGAGCCGTTGGATTGAAAAACATAACCGTTATTCTAATGATGAAGCAGCAGAAACATTGCATCAAATAGAACAAGGAACTGTTAATTGGCGAGCTTTGTTTTTTGGTAAGTCAGAAGTAGAAAGACGGCGTGCATTAAAAGATTTATCTTTAAGGTTACCTGCTAGACCATTAATCCGCTTCTTTTATATGTATTTTTTATTAGGTGGCTTTTTAGATGGACGGGCTGGTCTGGCTTGGTGTACATTACAGGCATTCTACGAATATTTAATTTTACTTAAGGTTTGGGAAATGAAACATCTGCCTGTCACCAGCTCAGATACACAGTCTTCGGTTTCCCAAACCAATACACAGACTGATGCAACTTCCATAAATTTCAGGTGACGTACCCGTCGCTGACTCTTCGAGTACAGCGCGGGCTTCTCAACGACTCCTCTATAAGGACATTAATTGAGCTTTGAGGGCGTGCGTCCCACGCGCCTTAATGTTGATAGCCGCGTTCAAATCCCTGCACAAACTAGTATGACAAACGGGGCAATTGTGCATTCTTTGAGATAGCGGCTTTTTAACTTTGTGACCACAGTTAGAACATTCTTGGCTAGTGCCGTTTGGATTTACAGCGATTACTTTCAAACCAGCATTCTCGGCTTTGAAAGAAAGTATGTTTACAAACTGTCCCCATCCGGCATCATGAATACTTTTAGCCAGTCTTGTTTTAACTAGCCCTTTGATATTCAATTTTTCAACGACAACAACATCATACTTATCAAGCAGTGATTTTGCTGTTTTAAAGTGAAAATCTTTTCTAGTATCAGCAACTTTTTTATGCTGTTTACCTAATTTTTGAATAGCTTTTCTACGACGATTTGAACCTTTTTTACGCCTTGAAATCCTGCGCTGTGCTGATTTTAATTTACGTTCAGCTTTGCGTAAATGCTTTGGTGCGGCAATTCTAGATCCATCAGAAGCTACATAAAAATCAATTAGCCCAACATCAATACCGACAACATTGTTAGGATTGAAATCAGGCTGAACAGTTGGCACGGTTTTGTCATCAAGACTTAAGGTGACATAATAACCATCTGCTTTTTTGGTAACAGATACAGTCTTGATATCAAACCCATCGGGTATTTGGCGATGAACAATTACCTTGACTTCCCCAATCTTTGACAGCGTGATTTTGTTGTCAACAAAGTGATGGTGCTTAAATTGAGTGTAAGTAAAAGTTTTATATTGCCCTTTACCTTTAAATCTAGGTCTACCCGACTTTTTCCCGTTAACGTCACCTTTTAACCATCTATCAAAAGCTAATTCAACTTTTTTAGGAACTTCCTGTAATACTTGAGAGTGAATCTCTTTGTACCAAGGTCTATATGTTTTAAGTTGAACTAAAGATGCTTTTTGGCTGTAGTAGTTAGGTTGTTCCTTTAATTCTGGTAAGTAGCAAATTAAAGGACATCTATCAATAGAACAGCGATTCATCTCATACCAGTCAAACTTTTGAGCCAGCAAATAATTATATTGATGACGCAACATATCCAGTGTCTTATCAATTTTTCCTGCTTGCTGTTTAGTTGGCTTAATTTTGTACTGGTATGACGTTTTCATTGTTTGTCCTTTGTTTTTTCGACCTACAGATATGATAACATAAACGCACAGACAATGTGTAGGCAATTATGAAAAATAAAGCATTAAATCTGAGGATATCTGAACGCAGATTAAATAAACTACGTTTATACTCGGCTCAAAATGACAAAACCATGACTCATGTAATTGAAGACTTTATTGACTCGCTCAAAGTTAAAAATGCTGACTCCTTACCGACCTCACGCCCTGTCAATCCTGTGGATTGAATTGGTTGTAGGTCAATTCGTCGTCAGCCAAAAATTCATCCCGACGCTCAACGAAGCGTTAGAGCGCGGGGCTTCTTTTTGAAAAAGCTAAAAAGCTATTTGAAGTGGAAGCTGTTTCTCCGTTATCTGCTTTTTGTGGCTCATACAGGCGTATTGTGAAGATTGACAGACTCAGGTGCGAAACTGAGTAGTTTTTCTTGGTTAAGTTAACTTAATATTTTTACAGGCTTTTATCAGAAAATAGTTTTAGATTAATTGTAGTTTTTCAGGAGCAAAAATACCTCTTAAGACTATCTGCAAATAATTTTAGCAATATTAAGCTAGTAATGCTGATGTGGGTTAACATTAGTGCGATCGCAATATTTGCAACAATCATTTACAAGTCCGATAAAGAAAAGTAACATCTTCTGAGAAGAATAGCTGTAATTTTGGTTATTAGTTACACCAAATCTATGTAAAGTTGCATCTTATCTATCTAGCGGCTGATTAGCTGATTTAATGGCAGAAAAAATCTGGATTCCTGGCGCTGAAACGCCTATGTTCGCATCTGTGGTTCAGCTGATAGTGGAGACAGCTACTTGCTGTAGCTTGTGCTTCAAGTAATGTCTCCTTTGGTTAACGAATATATTTGACGAACCTAAAAAAGGAGAATAGGGGTTTGGCACTTAATCGCTTAAAACAGGACTTAAAAAATGACCTGATTGCTGGACTGTTGGTTGTAATTCCGCTAGCAACTACAATCTGGCTGACTATTACTATTGCTAGTTGGGTAATCAACTTTCTCACCCAAGTTCCCAAACAACTGAATCCCTTTGAGGGGTTGCATCCTATCTTAGTAAATATCCTGAATCTAGTAGTAGGTTTAGCTGTACCGCTATTAAGTATTCTGGTGATTGGCTTGATGGCGCGGAATATTGTGGGGCGCTGGCTGCTGGATTTTGGCGAGCAGGTTTTACAGGCGATTCCCTTAGCCGGACAGGTATACAAAACTCTCAAGCAACTTTTAGAAACCATACTTAAAGATTCTCCGGGCAAATTTCGCCGGGTAGTTTTGCTAGAATATCCCAGACGCGGAATATGGGCGATCGCATTTGTCACAGGTATTATCAGTAATGAGATTCAAGCCCAAATGTCTGTCCCAATGTTGAGCGTTTTTATCCCGACGACACCCAACCCCACTACAGGATGGTACGCAGTAGTTCCTGAAGATGAGGTAGTGAACCTGTCAATGTCGATTGAAGATGCTTTTAAAATCGTCGTCTCTGGGGGAATTGTTGCGCCTAATACCCTGTCGCCAACTCTAGAAACCAACTCCCCGGTCATCCCTATGGGAGAAAATCTAAATCATTCGGACAAAGTTACCAGCAAGTAGATAATATAGTTGTCTGATCGTGCGAAAATCTACTGACTAACTGAAAAATGGGCATGGGGCATGGGGCATGGGAAAGACAAATTTTTATGCTTGATTGTCTGCGGGCGTGAAGAACTAGCTTGAAAATAGGGGCGCTTAGGCTAGGGGCTGGCGAATGAAGCAATAAAAGAAAGAAAAATTACTGTTTTCTATTACCTTGTTGACAACAGACGCGATGAATCGTGTCTCTAACAATTGTACAGACGCGATGAATCGCGTCTCTTGACAACTGACCACTGACAATAATTAATCCAAAAATAACTTTATGCAAGACCGTAAACCGCAACAACTAGCGCGTGAATTAGCGCTGTTAAGCCTCAGTCAGCTACCCATGAACCCAAAAAAACTGACAGAGGAACAACTACCTAAGTTAGTCCTAGCAGCTGTACGCACTTTGCGATCGGAAGTGCAAGATACTTTAGATAATGCGGCTGGTGAATTGCAACGCAGTCACGATCGCATTTTGAGTAGTCAAACTCGTGCTTCTGATTTAAATACTGCCAGAACAATGCTGGAAGAAGCGATCGCATATACGCAAACAGCAATCAATCAATTAGGTGCAGCTGTAGAGTTTCCCGAATTAATTCAGCTGGCGACTCAAGATAAAACAGTCAGCAGATACGCCATCGAGATTGTGAAGACAGTCAGCGAAGAACGCAATGCGGTCGATGAACACATTACCGCCGCTCTCGTAGATTGGCAAGTTGCTCGCCTCGCCCAAATCGACCGGGATATTCTACGGATTGCTGTAGCAGAAATGCTATTTTTAGGCTTACCTGATAGCGTCGCCATCAATGAAGCTGTAGAACTAGCTAAACGCTACAGTGGTGATGAAGGCCATCGGTTTATTAATGGTGTGCTGCGCCGATTTACAGAACAAAAAAAGACTGCCTGATGCCTATGGGTGTTAAGTTGTAAACTACCCACACTGATTCGGAGTACCGAATACAGTGAGGGCTTTCAGTAGCCCTGAAGAGTCCGTACTGAGATTACAGTACAAACCGTTCGAGCCTCTAGGCTGGCTTACAGACAGCCCCAATAATGCAATCATCTTTGCTCCATTCAAGTCCGCATCACAGGATAACCCGCAATTGCCGCACTTGAATTTTTTTTCAGAGCGCAAACCAATGTGTAGACAACGGTTGCAGGTTTGACTCGTGTAGGCAGGAGGGACGGTTATCACTTCTACACCGTCTTTCAATCCCTTATACTCCAAAAACATCCGCAACTGGTAGAACGCCCATGAGTTACTTCTACGGCGTTCTGTCTTGTTACGTGGTTTCTGATTAGTCCTTTCACGAATGCCAGTCAAATCCTCAATAGCTACAAGCGCTTTTTCACTTTTGGCTTGCTGGATGATTGTCTTACTGATATTGTGGTTTACCCACGCTTGAAATCGTCTCTCGCGCCCCGATAGCCGTACCAAGACTTGCCGACATCTACGCCGACTAGACCTTGTGCGTGTGGAAGCTTTTTTTTGGAGAGACGCTCTAGTTTTGTTGTATTTATCCCTCGTTTGTGTTAACTTTTCACCGCTCCATGAATCACCCTTGCTGGTAGCAGCAATATCGCGTCTACCAAAGTCTACGCCAATAACTTTGTTGGTTGCTTGTGGGTCGGGAACCTCGTCTTTTAATTGAATATGGATGTAGTACTGACCATCGCGGTGTTTGCATAATTGAGCGCTTGTTGGTTTACGTCCTTTGAGTTTACCTCGTTGATAGTTGCCGGCATCTATCTTGATGTGTTCCCGACCAGACAGCGTGGTTAAGCTAACCGTCCAATCCTTTTCTCTAAATGCAAAAATTCTGGCATCGTAATCAGCACTAGTTGGTTTAAAAACGACAACTGGCTGATTGTTTTGTTTAGCCGTTTTACGATTAGCCCCAACTCTGGCACAAGCTCTGACAGCCAAATTAGCAGGCAAACCAAACTTAGCCCTCAAGTCTTCATAAACAATTCCCTGAATAGTTAACTTGCTTGTCACATCCGGTTTAATTATTTGGTTGGTATAGTTGCAAGCTTCGGCAAATGCATGAAGAACTATTTCCAGCTTCTGAGATTGCGTTGGTGTTGGGTTGAGTTTACAAACTAGCGTCAGTACTTGTTCCATGAGTTCGACCTACTCACAGTGTGATGAAAATTATATACTACAATACCTCGTTGCGTGTTCCCGGAGATTGTTAAAAACTCAACTGCTATTTTCCCTGTCCTGGCTGTGCAAGAAATCGGTCAAATAGCGTTTCGTTTTTAACCCACAATTCCTCTCACCACTGAAATGGTACTCCATTCAGTGGGAGCCTCCTTGTGGAAATAGGTGAGGAGATCCTGGCGGTTTTCACACCAGGCAAAAGTCAGGAGTTCAATTAAACTCATAACTTATAACTCATACTTAATTAACAACTAATATTCACTAGCTGCAATGGTTTTTAATTGGTTCCGCCGTCAACATAACGAATCCTCTGAGCTTCCCGCCGATCAACAGCAGGGAGAAACTCCGCCTACCCAAGAACCCCAACCAGAAACAGCCGAATCATCAACGTCAACAGCCGATACTGCACCGGAAACATCGGCCGATTTGTTGGCTTTTGCTAAAGCTGCTTACAAAAATATTCAGCAAAAACAGCAATCTCAAGCAGTTGAGCCAGAATCATCCGCAGAGGTGGAAATTGAAACTGCACAATCGGTAGCAGCACCAGAAGTTGAGACACCAGAAGTTGAGACAACTGTTAGTCAAACTACTGCACAAGAAACACCTGCTGAAGTCGCAGAAACTGCACCAAGTTTAGAAGTTGATGCAACTGTTGCGCCTACAAGTACTGAAGAGGTAACTGCTGAAGAGACAACTGCTGAGGAATCATCTGTTACAGAGGAAGTAATTCCAGCTACTTCTGCGATTGAGGAAATTGCAGAAGCGCCAGATGTCGTCAGTCCAGAAGCTACTGCATCGGTAACTACCCCAGAGGAAACCCAGCCAACAGCACCAGCAAATTTATCATTTTTAGAACGGGCGGCGGCGGAACGACAAGCGAAGCAGGAAAGGTTGATCGCCAGCGCTATTGAAGTTCCAGAACCGGAAATAGTGCAACCAGCAGCTACTACCACCACCACGCCAGAAACCACAGAAGAATTTGCTGGACTGGCGTTTGATGAAGGGTTTGTATGGTCAGCAGAAATCTTAGCTGCCCAAGGTAGGCGTGCTGAGGATGTTTCTATTGAGGAAATTACCTGGCTGAAAAAGTTACGCCAAGGTTTAGACAAAACCCGGCGGAATATACTGAACCAACTCAAAGCAATTGTTGGTCAAGGGCCTCTTAACCAAGCGGCTGTAGCGGAAATCGAAGCTTTACTGCTACAAGCTGATGTGGGTGTAGAAGCCACAGATTTTATTATCACTTCTCTACAGAAAAAACTGCGGGAAGAAGTAACGCCGCCAGACGAAGCGATCGCTTATCTCAAACAAATTCTCCGGGATATGCTGGATGCTCCGGTACAAAAAAATTACCAGCCTGCTTTTGCACCAGAAAAGGATACTCTCAATATTTGGTTGATTACAGGGGTTAACGGTGCAGGTAAAACCACAACCATCGGTAAAATTGCGCACCTTGCTCAACAATCCGGTTATAAATGCTTGATTGGTGCGGCAGATACATTCCGGGCTGCGGCTGTTGAACAGGTGAAAGTTTGGGGAACTCGTAGCGGTGTCGAAGTAATTTCTAACCCTGGTAAAAATACTGACCCGGCTGCCGTGGTGTTTGATGCGATCGCCGCAGCTCAAGCTAGAGATACAGAATTACTTTTAGTCGATACGGCTGGGCGCTTGCAAAACAAAAAGAATTTGATGGACGAACTCACAAAAATTCGCCGCATTATTGACAAAAAAGCTCCTAATGCCAAAATAGAATCACTTTTGGTGCTAGATTCTACCTTGGGTCAAAATGGATTGCGGCAAGCGGAAGTATTTTCCCAAGCTGCTCAACTTAGCGGTGTGGTATTAACTAAGCTGGATGGTACAGCCAAAGGTGGCGTCGCCCTCGCTGTCGTGCAGCAATTAGGCTTACCAATTCGCTTTATTGGTGCTGGTGAAGGAATCGAAGATTTACGTCCTTTTTCGAGCTACGAGTTTGTGGAAGCACTATTAAGTGGCTGATTTTGGATTTTGCAGTTAAGATTTTTCTTTGAAAAGTCATCAATTGGAGAATCACCGCCATCAGTGCGATCGCTTAAATTCAGTATTAATAACAATACCTTCGCCAATTTCCTCAACCGCTACTAACTATAACTGTGTCAGTAAACTCACTGATATTACCTGTATGGGCTGCAATTATGACAGTCTGTAAAGACATCTGTTAAGCGGTTATTAACACACTTGGTGAGTGTGGCATTTTGGCGAAGGTATTCAACAAATGATGGAAAAAAGCTTAATTCATTAGCTAGGAAATTTTTTTACACAGATTGAACTACTTTTGCTAGAATTCTACTCTAATACTGCATTTTTAATTCTTTAATAAAAGAGTTACTCCAAGATTACAGTATAATTTCCGCCCAGACATCTATGTAGATAACCTGGCGGGGCTATTTGATAAATCTGTCTGTTGCCAAAATTCTCTCGTCAATGAATATTCTCTGGAGAAAAATTAAACCTGTAAAATATGTTTATGAAACTACAAAATTCTGCATAAGCTTCTAGTCATATATGTCATGAGTTATTCTCGGTGTTTGAGAACTCAAAACAAAATCCGGTGGGTTTTGAAGTAAACTGATGCTGAACGCAAACTGTTAAAAACTTAGGTAATAAATCCTACGACAACAGGACGTAAATCTAGCACCGCGAGCCATGTCTAAACCTTCAGCACAGAGGTAATTACCTACATGACAAATTCTTGACAACAGTACTGATGCAAACTTTAGAAATCAGTGTATTCTCAATGGTATCTAAAATTGCTGAGAGTACCTCCTACCCATAGACCCCCAGACCCCTCACCCCGATAAATCAAGCCGGCAACGTAATATATTATTTTCCTGATGAAGGATTTTTACTATGCAAGAGATATAACTGAGTAAATAAGTGATGAAAGAACCATAATTTTGCTAATCTCTGCCAGAAATTGCTGAATTTGACCCTGTAGTTTCTCTAGGAGAATACATTTTTTAAAATTACTATCTTTAGTAAGAAAATAAATAAGCAAATGCAATACTTATATAATTCTGGTCTTACGTCTTTCTACTCTTGCTAAAATGACAAATCTTATCCCAATATGGTTTAGCAATCCCAAAAGCAAGAGATTAATCAGTAATCAAAAGTTTGCCTATCTAAAAATGCAATAGAACCTGTGCCTGTGTCTCAACTGCCCTCTCAACCCACTGACAGTAATAGTAGTGCTGCAACGGATGTAACTCCAGTCGTAGCACTAAAAGAACTTGTGTCAAGGCTGCACCGGGAACAGAACAAAATTCAGGATTTGTTAAGTTCTTTAGGATTTGCCCTCAGAAGTTTCAACAATTTAAATCAATTTTTGGAGCTAATTCCTCTGATGGCAACTAGAGTTACAGATGGGGATGGTAGCGCCCTATTTCTCTATAAACCTAACGGTCAAGTCAGATTAGAACAATTGCACTGGCAAGATAGCGGACAGCGCAAAAATATTCGTAAAGCCTTAGAAACAGCTACTAGTCAAATTACACTTTTGCCAAATACTGCCCCTCTGGCTACTGCTACAGGGATTTTAGACGATCAAATGCATCGTTATTTGGGGCCAGATGTGCAAATATTTGGCACTGCTATTTTAGTAAAACATACAGAACGAGGATGGCTATATGTTTTAAGTCGCGATCCGGAATATAGCTGGACAGAAACTCGACAAAAGTTAGTCCGGTTAGTGGCAGATCAAACCGCAGTCGCGATTGAAAATGATGAATTAGCAGTAGAACTGCGCAAAAAAGAACGCTTAGATCAAGAATTAGAAATTGGTGCAGAAATTCAACGGCGACTTTTACCCCGTCAATGTCCAATTGTTCCCGGTGCGGTATTAGCCGCAAGATGTAAACCAGCTAATCGCGTAGGTGGAGATTATTACGATTTTATTCCCACAAATCAAAATCAGAATATTCTCCACAATAAAAATGGTTTAGAAACCGGGCCTTTGGGTTTAGTAATTGGCGATGTCATGGGTAAAGGTGTCCCGGCTGGGTTAATTATGACGATGATGCGGGGAATGTTAAGAGGAGAAGTATTACACGGTAATTCTCCTTCTAAGATTTTGCAAAATTTAAATCGCGTCATGTTTGCGGATTTAGAAAATTCGCACAGGTTTGTGACGCTATTTTATTCAGAATATAATCCCCAAACTCGGATTTTATCTTATAGTAATGCTGCCCATAATCCGCCTTTGTGGTGGCACGCAGCCACAAAAACTGTCACCAGATTAGATACCCTGGGAATGTTAATTGGTTTAGATGCTAATAGCCAATATGAAGATGCCCAGGCACAATTAGAACCTGGGGATACAGTGATTTATTATACCGATGGCTTAACTGATGCCGCAGCAGCAGGAGGCGATCGCTTTGACGAAGAAAACTTTGTTTCTAGTTTTAGCGCTGCTTGTCGATATTGCGACGGCCCAGAGGAAATTGTCGATTATTTATTTGACCAAGTACAGCAATTCATCGGTGATGAAAAACAAAACACCGATGATATGACACTTGTGGTTTTGCAGATTAAATAGTCAATGGTCAATGGTCAATGGTCAATGGTCAATGGTCAATGGTCAATGGTCAATGGTCAAAAGCTTTTGGACTATTGACTCTGGACTCTGGACTCTGGACTTTTGACTATTGACCAATATCAAAACACTATTGTCCAACCTTGCTTGCGGGAATCGTCCTTTGTATAGGAAACACCATCAACTTTGATGCCTTGGTTATCCAGCAGGGTGATAATGCCGCCATTATTATCTAATTGGATACCGTCTTTGCCTAAAGGCACTTTCAGCGCTTCTCCTGGGTTAATGGTACCACTGAGGCGCTGTTTGCGTTTGAGACGATCGGCGATCGCCCAACCATTTAAATCTACTTTATCTGGTGAGGTGTTAATTAACGTCACTGTCTCCTTACCAATATCATCGCCGCTTGGATTTACTAAAGCTGCAACAATTCGGACTGCACCTGTTACTGGAATTGGCGAAACGTCATCTATTCTATTACCAGTGGTGTCATCGGTATGGAAAGATTGAGACTGGAAGGCTAAAAAGATACCTACCCATTGATTGCGTGCGGGATAGTGAATTAACAATCCGCCATCTTGCCAAACACCATTATCTTTTTGGAATTGACCAACGCTACCCTGGTTAAAGTGGATGTCATGAATACCATTACCAGGAAGAAACCCAAAATACTTATCCTTCACGCCTACTTCTGGGCCCCATCTTTCGCCAAAGGGGTAAAGTACGGCTTCTGGTGAAGCGATCGCTCGCCCAATGTATAATTCCAACAACTCGTTAAGGTCATTGTCTGGGCCAGGAACGTTGTAAGGTAAAGGTTTCATCTGGGTTGGGTCGAATAAGTTACCCCGGATATAGTCTAAAGCGGCACCTCCGGGTTTACGAGGTAACTCATTAAAGCCAAAATCTAACTCTTGCAGTTCTTTAGTGATGGGGTGAGAAAAGTTCTCGTCAACAAAGTACAGTAATTCTGAAGGACTTTGCTTTGATTTAACATTGATGGCAATGCGATACTGAATATTCTTGTCGTCAGTGACTAGAACTTGGTAATGGGGAGTCGGGCCTTCTCCTAGCTTGCGCTCCACAGCTTTGCATTTGAGAACCCCGTAATTTTTTAATGGCATCTGTAATTATCCTGAATTTCTCAGTGTTAGATTTTTAGCTTGAGACAAGCAAGTCTCAGACTAGACTTACTTTGTCTGAGATAATTTAAGTCAAAGTTAATTAGCTGGATCAATCAGCTATTATGGTCAATTTTGGCTTTTATCAGATGAAATCAACTATTACCCTGTGGGGTAATTTTTGCTGATGCTATCAGTGAGTAATTATTCCTAACCAATGGGGATAAGCGTAAGAATGTGCGATCGCAAATTGGGAATTTTGGTAAGTTTGGAATACATGATTGGCTGTCGCTTTGAGATTATCCAATATGCGGCTATCTTCCCCAAAAGCTTCAAAAGCCAAACTCCAGCAAGCATTGTCTCGAACCGTCAAATTAGTAATTTCTACACTACAACCGTTATCTATACGTTCATTCTTGGCGACAGTTTTTACCGAAAAATCCGCGAAAACTTGGAAAAGCTGAGAATAGCGAACCTTATGTACATTCACCCATACAGGATTAGCTAAAACCATTCCAGGCTGAAAACTTTCACCTTGGGAATCTTCACACAGCCATTTACCCCATTTTTCCGCCTTACCTGTGACTAATTCGCCAAAATCCAGCACACCAAGTTCTGCTTGTCGCCATTTTACTTCCAGCCTTCCCTGTCGCAGCTTGATTCCCAAATAATCACATCCAGGCGAGTAAAGATAAACATCTTTCCGTACTTCTGGCGATTTTAACGGGTCGATTAGACAATTTTGCTGAAACCAAAGTTGAATATTTTCTGGAAGATTGCCAGGATAAAACCAGCGTAATTCATTACTAATAAGCATAGTGTCATTGGTCATTGGTCAGAGACGCGATGAACCCTTGTCTGTACAATTGTCTTCCTTCCCAATTCCCAAACTTGACACTCACCGCCCTAAAAGTGCGGTGATTCTTGGGCTGAATCTTGCCTCCATCAACAATGTTGATTTTGGTCTTACAGTCTCATGTCTAGTCCGACTACACTTTTTACAGCAAGCACTCTGATGGACTACTCCCCAAGTGTAAATTTCCGTGTGTCCCACGGTATTTAATTGCTTTGTGTCCTTACAGTTTGGGTTTACTTGAATACCATTGACTGCTAGGAATTTTGAGATCACGGAGTAGGACGCGAAGCCTGTTTCCTCATCGTTCTCACGGTCAACAACCTATTAACATTATCTCACAAAGCCGTCCTAGAAGCGGCGCACTGAGAGCTACACCCGAAGTGGACGGGGTTTTATACCCAATTTTTTGATAACTAGATACGTTATTTAACAGAGTCCCGGTTGATGGGACAATGAGAAATTGTGCTTGCTTTGTTTTGCTTCCAGTCCAAAGGAATTTATAAAAAATGTGGAAACGAATCGCATTAATGTTGCTATTGGTATTGAGTTTCAGCCTAAGTAATCCTGGTATAGCGGCTGCGGCTGGATTCAAAAGCTTCGTAAACACTGATAATGGCTATGAGTTCTTATATCCTAACGGCTGGGTGCAAGTGAAAGTTGCTAACGGCCCTGATGTGGTGTTCCACGATTTAATAGAACTTAGTGAAAATGTCTCGGTAGTAATTAGCCCTGTTTCTGAAGGGAAAACGTTAGCAGAACTGGGAACACCTACAGAAGTTGGGTATAAATTAGGTAAGGCGGCTCTTGCTCCCCCAGATTCCGGTCGGACAGCTGAATTAGTCAATGCTGCTCAACAAGAAGTGAATGGTAAAATTTACTATTTACTAGAGTATCTAGTGAAATTACCCAATAATCAACAGCGACACAATCTTGCTAGTGTTGCTGTCAGTCGGGGTAAACTTTTTACTTTTAATGCTTCAGTTCCCGAAAGACGTTGGCAGAAACTTAAAAATGCTATAGACGAGGCTGTAAGTTCGTTCTCAGTTTATTAATTATTGGGCATGGGGCATGGGGCATGGGGCATTGAGTGTTTTTATTTACCGTCCTTATCCTTAGCCCCTATAGCAATCCTATGTGATATGTGAATGAAAAGGATAAGAAAGGAGGACAAGGAGGACAAGGAAGATAGATGTTTGTAAATTTTAAATAGATCGTGAAACCTTTAATTCATAATTCATAATTCATACTTGATAATTTTCTATGAAAATTCCGCAGTTTGTACTTGCTTCTGCTTCGCCAGCGCGACGACGTTTATTGCAAAGTGTTGGGATTGAACCCATAGTTTATCCTAGCGATTTTGATGAATCGCAAATTCAATTAGACGATCCCAATCAGTTGGTGCAAACTCTTGCGCAACGCAAAGCGGAAACTGTAATTCCCCAATTTGAATCAGCTTTAATTATGGGTTGTGATTCGGTTTTGGCTGTGAATGGTCAAATTCATGGTAAACCAGCTAACCCGCAAGAAGCGATCGCGCGTTGGCAGATTATGCAAGGTAATTTTGGCGATCTCTACACTGGTCATACTTTAATAGACTTGACGCAAAACCGCACTGTTACTAAATGTCAGGTAACTAGAGTTTACTTTGCGCAAATGAGCGATCGCGATATTCAAGCTTACGTAGCTACAGGCGAACCCCTCAAATGTGCCGGTGCTTTTGCGCTAGAAGGTTTCGGTAGTTTATTTGTCGAAAAAATCTCTGGTTGTCACAGCAACGTCATCGGTCTAAGCTTACCCCTGCTGCGCCACATGCTCAAAGAACTAGGATACAACGTCGTTGACTTCTGGCAATAATTACAAATGACAAATGACTAATGACTAATGACTAATGACTAATGACTAATAACTAAACTCCCCTGAATGGAGAATTACCTCTCCATGATCGGGAATCCAGGCTACCCACTCATCATCCGAAACCTGGCATAATAACAGCGCTTCATCAAAACTATATGGATTGGGGAATTGTAGCAGCTTGACCCAACGAGAAGTTCCCAGCCTCTGTGGTAACCTCTTGATGCTGCAAGAGGGAGTAGTAACATCCAGATTCTGCCTTCTGAATTGTGTTACAAAATGTGGTCTGTGAAAATCTAGTTTCATAGCTAAGGGTCAATCTCAAAATATTTCTGTAACTAAGGATACAAAATAAATAATACTATTGAAAAGTAGTCGTTTGATAACTTTACATAAGTTTATTGAAAGCGGCGGAAAACTCAATGACAGTGGGTGCATAGGGTGTGCGCCCCGCAGCTTGGGGTATTGGGCATTGGTATGTTATTTCCCATGCCCAAAAAATCCACCCAAATGGGGATGGAGTTTTTTATATTTGGTCGTGAAATTTTTTCGTGAATAGCTGAGTCGTTTCCCTTATTCCTCTCATTTGCTATCTGTAGGTTCTGTTACGTTTTCCCGTAACTGATGAATGTAGAATTCAGTTAAGCAAAGTTTGATGGAGTGATTCAAAAACAGTCAATAACTCAACTGCGTAGGGTGCGTCAGTCCTAGAGATTGAGAATGTAGCAGATGTATTATTTCCTGACACATCCTACAAATGAGGTATTTTTTGCAATTTTCATTATCTAAGTTAAGAACATTAGATAAACGAAGTCTTTGGATATCTACACCAAAGAAAGTTAGTTATCTTTGTTAATTACAGCTAATACAGTTTATTGAACAGAGAAACTGTAATTTTAGCTTTGCGAAACTCTACAACATTATCTAAAAATCACAGCATCTATCACAACGATAAAAACTGCTAAAGTCTAGAGATTTTTGCAAATACAATACAATTTCGATATCACAGAATATGTCAAGATAATTCGTAATTCGTAATTCGTAATTCGTAATTGCTACTTCAGCAATTAGTTTCTTGATCAGTACTTCAGTCATTTGGCTTTGAAGTAATAAAGCGATCGCTACAAATCTATCAAGATTAATGCGCTAGATAATAATTCGACTAAGCGTAATAGTAATTATTGGATAAATCGGCCACAGATTCAAACTTTAACACTTCGATTCTGTGCGAATTCTATAATTACGAATTACGAATTACAAATTACGCTTTGCTTTTCCTTCCATCAGCACAATTCAGATAAACGGGCAATATATCATGTCAAGGGTGACTGAAAGGCCAAAGCTCGCGGAGCAATCAGTTGAGCAACCTAAAATTTGGTGGAGTATTGCTGTAGCCCTACCAATAGTAATCGCTGCTGGGGTACTGGGTACAGCCAAAGTCGAACAATTAAGAAAGTTAGCTTCCTCTGTATCCATCAGGCCAATGGCTAACAGTGTAACTGCTGTTGGTCATTTAGAGCCACAAAGCGAAGTAATTAAACTATCTGCGCCAATGGGGGGGCTACAATCTGCATCGCGAGTACAAAAACTCTTGGTTGAAGAAGGCGATAAAGTCAAGCAAGGTCAAGTAGTTGCGATTTTAGATAACCACGACACCCAAACAGCCGCACTAGAAGAAGCAAAAGCAAAATTGCAAGAATCTCGTGCAAATTTAGCACAGGTACGAGCCGGTTCACCCAGAGATATTCAAGCCCAAAATTCTGTAATTGCACGTTTAGAAGCTCAGTTACGCGGTGAAAGGGATGCACAGCAAGCTACGATCGCGCGAATTGCGGCGCAATTAAGTGGCGAAAAAATGGCTCAACAAGCCATGATTAACCGTTTAGAGGCGGAACTGAGCGGACAAAAAGATACTTTAAGAGCTACCGTCACCCGTATACAAGCTGAACAGCGTAACGCCCAAGTTGATGCGCAACGTTATGAGATGTTGTACCGAGAAGGCGCAATTTCCCAGCAGGAACGAGATAGAAGACGCTTAAGTGCAGTTACCAGCAATCAGCAGGTTGCGGAAAGCCAAGCAACTTATAAACAAACTCTTGCAACTTTACGCCAACAAATTGCGGAAGGGAGAGCAAATTTGGTGAAAACCTTATCTACTTTACAACAGCAATTAATTGAAGCTAAAGTTAACCGCGATAAAACTGTAGCTACTTTACAAAGACAAATCGACGAAGAAAGAGCTAAACTCAAACGACTGATAGAAGTCAGTCCGGCTGATGTACAGATGGCGCAAGCTCAAGTGAGTAATGCGATCGCAATGGTGAGAAAAGCTGAAGCAGAACTCAAATTAAGCTATGTTAGAGCGCCCATTAATGGTGAAATATTAAAAATTCATACCAAGTCAGGAGAAGCCATTAATCAAATGGGAATTGCTGAACTTGGACAAACCGATCAGATGATTGTGATTGCTGAAGTCCCTGAAGATTCTATTAGTAAAATCAGTCTCGGTCAAAATGTAACTGTTACTAGTGATAATGGTGCTTTTAGTAATGAATTAAGGGGAAGCGTCACAGAAATTGGCAGAAAAATTGGCAAGAAAGATGTTTTAAATACAGATCCGGCTGCTGATGTAGATGCCAGAGTTGTGGAAGTAAAAATTGCCTTAACTCCAGAAGATAGTGCAAAAGTTGCAGGCTTAACCTACGCCAAAGTTGTTGTGGAAATTAGCAAATAATAGGTTTTGTCCTTGGTCATTGGTCATTTGTCATTGGTCATTTGTTATGAGTAAGGATTCAAATGGGCATTTAAATAAATTGCCTCTTGTACATTTATGAACATCTAAGCAAAAAAGTAATTACGAATTACGAATTACGAATTACGAATTACAAATCAGTACTCAATGCTTAAACAATTCATTAGTATTTTTCAATTTTCAAATCCTAACAAGAAAATTCCCTTATCATGGCTGCAATTAACCAGGGAAAGAACTCGTTTAACCGTGGCTCTGGCAGGTATTGGCTTTGCTGATATCTTGATGTTTATGCAACTTGGGTTTCGCGATGCTTTGTATTATAGTAACGTTCGCTTCCATACAAGTTTGCAGGGCGATATTATTTTAATTAATAGCCAATCTAATGCTGTACTGTCGATGAAAAGTTTTTCTCAACGACGGTTATATAGAGCTTTAGATTTACCAACAGTGCAATCAGTACATTCTATATATTTAGACTATACAAGCTGGAAAAATCCCGAAACAGGTCGCCCTCGCAGTATTTTAATATTTGGATTTAATCCAGAAGTTAATATATTTAATTTACCTGGAATTCAAGAAAATATCGAGCAATTAAAATTACCTGATGTTGTTTTATATGACCGTTCTTCGCGTTTGGAATACGGGCCAATTGCAGCAAATATTGACGCAGGTAAAACTGTAACCGCAGAAGTTAGACGACGACGCATCAAAGTCGGTGGATTATTTACTTTAGGTGCTTCATTTGGAGCCGATGGTAATTTAATTACCAGTGATGTTAATTTCTTAAGGATATTTAGCAACCGCCAACGGGGTTTAATTGATATTGGTGTGATTAAATTAAAACCAGGTGCAAATACAAGTGCTGTAGCTGAAGATTTAAGAAATTATTTACCTAAAGATATCAATGTTTTAACTAAACAAGAGTTTATCGATTTTGAGCGTAATTACTGGGCTACTAGTACGGCGATTGGGTTTATTTTTACCTTGGGTACAATTATGGGTTTTATTGTGGGAACTGTAATTGTTTATCAAATTCTGTATACAGAAGTTGCGGATCATTTAGCTGAATATGCAACTTTAAAGGCAATAGGTTATACACAAAATTACTTATTAAATGTGATTTTGCAAGAAGCGTTAATCTTAGCTTTAATGGGTTATGTACCAGGATTTCTTTTTGCTTTATTTATGTATAAAACTGCCAGGGAAGCTACTCTGCTACCAGTATTCATGAGTCTCGATCGGGCTGTATTAGTGTTAGTTTTGACTATATTAATGTGTTTTATTTCTGGGGCGATCGCTGTACGTAAATTACGTTCTGCCGATCCAGCAGATATATTTTAAATCAAATTATTTAAACAAATGCGGATGCTGCTATTTTTGCAAAATAACAGATATAAAATAATTATAAATGCTCAATACTTCTCAAAAAGAATACTTTATTATTAATAAGTGAGAATTTATTTTCAAAACCTATAGCCAGGAAAGACTAAATTCTAGGTAATTAATTTATGATCAACTCAGAGCCTGTAATTGCCATTAAACATCTCAATCATTACTATGGTAAAGGCGTACTCAAAAGACAAATTTTATTTGACATTAACCTAGAAATTTATCCTGGTGAAATTGTAATTATGACTGGCCCTTCAGGTTCAGGTAAAACCACATTATTGAGCTTAATTGGTGGTTTAAGATCTGTACAAGAGGGAAGTCTAAAATTTTTGGGAACAGAATTATTAGATGCGAGTCAAAATAAATTAGTCCAAGTTAGACGCAAAATTGGTTATATCTTTCAAGCGCATAATTTGCTGGGTTTTTTAACTGCAAGACAAAACGTACAAATGGCAGTAGAGTTAAATGACGAAATTGCCCAAAGTCAAGCGATCGCTAAATCAGAAGCGATGCTCAAAGCAGTTGGCTTACAAGACAGAATGAATTACTATCCAGATAATCTGTCTGGGGGTCAAAAACAAAGAGTTGCGATCGCTAGGGCGTTGGTAAATCATCCGCCGTTGGTACTAGCAGACGAACCTACAGCCGCCTTAGATAAGCAATCTGGGCGTGATGTTGTAGAAATTATGCAGAGTCTTGCTAAAGAGCAAGGAACCTCGATTTTGTTAGTCACCCACGATAATCGGATTTTGGATATAGCCGATCGCATTGTGGAAATGGAAGATGGTCTTTTAACCCGTAATTCCCAAGGTATCGCCAGGAATCAGAACTCCTCAAAATCATAAAACTGCATCTGCAACCCAAAAACCTTGGTAATTATCTAGTACAATGCAGCGTAAATAAATACACTATTGCCAATGTTGCAAAAGTTCAGAAGATAATTCTTTTAACTTTTGACTTTTTTACCCTGAGCGCAGCCGAAGGGTGACTTTTAACTTACTCGCCAGAGGTAAAGTAATTATTTAACAGAACGGGATTCTTTAATCATCGACTCCTGCAAATTTTTCGGAGCATTCGCTTGACGGCTAGTTCTAAATGTGACATTCACCCCTTCATTTGATTGCTCAAGTACTAATAGAGGCGTAGGTTTAGCCTTTTGATCCCACTGCATGTGAGCAACCCTTCCTTGAATTGTTGGTTGCCAAGTATCTTCATCATCGGTGGGACTGAGGTAAGTTTCAATACAATCAATAATTTGACTAATAGTCGCAGAAGTCGCTTGTGTTGGTAACTTCATTAATCTAATTTGCACGCGAAATAGTACTCGCTTGGCAATATTTGGTGGAGTACCAGTTTCATACTCAACATCAAACATTTCATCCACTTGGCGTCCTGTATTACTAGCAATTCCTACCATCCCCTGTTGGGATTGATTTGGCCGCAAAGCTTGAGAAACTTTTTCTTTAACTTGGATTTTAATTTGATTAACGATCGCAAAATGAAATACTTCTTCAGACATCCGCATCCGCAGATAGTCTAAGTTAAAGTCCCGTGAGTTGACTAAGTCGGGATTTGTTTCCATTTTGCGGATTGTGTCTAGAGCTAATTTAAACTTTTTTTCTAGCTCCCGCGTCCGAAATTGCTCAAATTTAAGTTTTTTCTCTAACTGAGCCATCAATACTTTGCCGTAAACAATCACAGCAATTAATGCTATAGCTAATCCGCCACAACCTAACAATAGTATTGGTGTGATTTGTGAATTATTAGCGGGTACTTCCTGAACAGCTTTTTTAGGCTTTGGCGATGGTGCCGCCATAAATATCAAATTTGACATACTTGGCAAACAGAAAAAATTTATTCCTGATGTATAGGATGCCCAAATTTTGCTTGCAATTTTGCGGTATTATTACTGTTTTTTGGCACACCTTTAACAAATTCGTATATGTACATATACCCTAACCAGTCTGATGAAGTTTTGATAAATACTGTACCCCTGTCTCAAGCCAAATCCATTGATTGGAAAAATATTCGGCTGATTGCTACAGATATGGATGGTACTTTGACTAGTAAAGGAAAATTCACAAATCACTTGCTGCAAGCTTTAGAGAATTTAGCGGCAGCACAAATCAATGTGTTAATTGTTACTGGTCGTTCTGCGGGTTGGGTGAGTGGAATTAGTAGTTTAATGCCAGTAGTGGGTGCTGTAGCGGAAAATGGTGGCCTTTTTTACCTTGCAGGAAGCGATCGCCCAATTCCCTTAACGCCAATTTCTGATTTAGCTAGCCATCGTCAGCAATTAGCTGCGGCTTTTAGGGAATTACAAACTAAATTTCCCCAAATTCAAGAATCTGCGGATAATCGCTTTCGCATCACCGATTGGACTTTTGATGTAGCTGGATTAACTCCTCATGACATCCAAACTCTCAGCCATCTTTGTCATGATATGGGGTGGGGATTTACTTACAGTAGCGTGCAATGTCACATCAAACCCCAAAACCAAGATAAAGCTACTGGATTGTTACAAATATTGCAGCAATATTGGCCAGAATATTCATTAGACCAAGTTGTCACAGTCGGCGATAGTCCGAATGATGAAAGTTTATTTAATCGCGATTATTTTCCCTTGTCTTTTGGTGTCGCCAATGTCTTGGCATATATTCATCAATTAAGGCATCAGCCTGCTTATGTGACTCATGCAGCAGAAGGAGAAGGATTTTGTGAGTTAGCTAAATATATTTTGCAACGTATAAATTAATTCTTAATCTTAGGAGCCAAACTTACAGGAGTAGTGAAGCCAGAGTTACAAAATACTACATCATATTTCCTGGTAGCTACTGACTCCACTACTAAGAGATAATATAAGCAAAACTTATCAAATAATTAAGTAAATTTTTTGAGAAACTTCTTTACAATCTGTAACAAAGTCTCTAAGATAAAAGCATCATAAGTAATTATTCCTGCGTACAAAAAACGCAAGTAGCAATCATAAAATCATGACAGCAACTCTACAACAGCGCTCAAGCGCCAACGTATGGGATCGCTTCTGCGAATGGATTACCAGCACCAACAACCGTTTATACATCGGTTGGTTCGGCGTCCTGATGATCCCCACCCTCTTAGCCGCAACCGCTTGCTTCGTAATCGCCTTCATCGCTGCACCTCCAGTAGACATCGATGGTATCCGCGAACCAGTAGCAGGTTCCTTAATCTACGGAAACAACATCATCTC